>CACBVW010000004.1 GCA_902542765.1 uncultured SAR116 cluster alpha proteobacterium
CACTTTCGAAGGCAAATAAAATTTTATCAAATTGGGATAAAAATTCTGAAATCAGTACAATTAACAAATTTAATAATACTACCCCGATAAAAATTTCAGATGAATTAAATGAAGTTTTTAAAACTGCAAGTAAAATTAATATTAAAACCAATGGGTTTTTTGATATAACACTTGATCCTATAATTGAGCTTTGGGGATTTGGTTATAAGAGCAAACAGACTAGAACTGCACCTACTGAACAACAAATTAAAAACACACTATCCATAGTAGGTCAAAGATCACTTTTAGATATTAATTACGAAAATAACGAGCTTATAAAAAAAAATAAAAATTTAAAGATTAATCTATCATCTATTGGAAAAGGATTTGGAATTGATTTAATTGGAAAAAAATTAAATCAACTTGGAATAAAAAATTATTTAATCAATATTGGAGGAGACATCCTAACTAAAGGCCACAATAAGAAAAATAAAAAATGGATTATTGGCATTGAAAATCCAAATTTAAAAGAAAAATTAATTAAGGAGATAGTCAATTTAACAAACAAAGGGTTAGCAACATCAGGAGATTATAAAAATTTTTTCACTACTGACGGCAAAAGATATTCACACATCATAAATCCAAAAACAGGAAAGCCAATAATGCATTCAACAAAGTCAGTAACTGTAATCCATGACAATTCAATGAAAGCTGATGGATGGGCAACAGCCCTTTTAGCTTTAGGAAGGGTGGATGGATTAAAAATAGCAGAAAAAGAGAAGATTGCAGTTCTGTTTATTGATGAAATTGATGATAAATTTTTAAAATTTAAAAGTAATCAATTTTTAAATTTTAAACAAAATTGATTGAGATTTTAGACTAATAGTTGTAATACAAGCTATGGAAATTTTTATTATTACATTCGTAATATTTTTAATTATTATTTTAATAATGTCATTAGGCGTGATGTTAATGAATAAAAATATCAAAGGAAGTTGTGGCGGCTTGAATGCAATCTCTGGCTCAAATAAGTGCTCAGTATGTAATAAAGATATAGATCCTAATAGTCCATTAGCAACTCAACTTAACTGTAAAAAAGCACAAAAAATTTAACATTTCTTATATTTAATTGTGTGGTAAAAATGCTAATATCAAAAATGAAATTAAATTTATAATTCCATAAATCCACGCTTTTGTTTGCCACCCTTCTTTTTTATTTTTCCAATTAACTATAAATAATCTTCCAAAAATAATGAATATAATTAATAAAATTAGAGAGTTAGAAAGAGAATAAGAAAAAAATTCAACAAATTTATCATACTCTGTAAACATAAAATTATTTCAACTTTTGTACTTGATTATATTCAAAAAGATAAATTCCAGTAAAGATCATTATTAATGATAATAAATGAAAAAACTGAAATTCTTCTCCTAAAAAAAATACTGCTAATAATGAACTAAAAACTGGTACTAAATTAGTATATAAACCAGATCTTGAAGGACCTATTTTTTCAACACCCTTCATAAAAAAAATCTGTGCCAAAAATGATGGAAAGATAATTATAACTCCCAATATTATGAAACCTTTTTGGCCAGGTAAAATTAATTGATTAGAATAAGTCTCATAAATGAAACCTGGAAGAGAGCCCAAAAATGCAATATAAGCAAAAAAAGTTAATAAAGGCAAAGCACTAATTTTAGGTTTTTTTCTTAGACCAACTGCATAAATTGCATACAAGGTACAAGCAAATATCATTACAATATCACCACTGTTTAATTCTAATTCAATTAAGGCATTAAAGTTACCAGAACAAACAACAATTAATACTGCTATAAAAGTTATCAAAACACCTAAAAATTGTGTAAAATTGATTTTATCTTTCAACCATATCCATGCAGTTATAATTATAAAAGCAGGCATTGTTCCTTGAACCAAACCAAGATTAATAGCTATTGTATCATGTGCTGCAATATAATACGCAGAATTAAAACCAGTAAAGCCAAATAAACCCATGAATATTAGCCATTTGATTTTTTTGTTTAATATGCTCCAAGTTTCAATTAATTGATTTCTACATAAAATTGATAAAATTATTGAAACAAAAAACCACCTCACACTGACTATTAATAAAGGTGAAACTTCTCCTACTGCTGCTCTTCCAGCAACAGTATTAAATGCCCAAAATATTGATGTTAACGTTAACAGAAAATGAGGATTAGTTAAAATTTTCATAAATTTTGATTTAATACGCTTAAATATATTGAATTAAAAAAAATTAATTGTTATTTATTTAGTATAATTCTTTTACATCATATTCAAACTTAATTTTTGGGAGATAAAATGTCAGAAACACAATATTTAGCTGCAAAAACTATTGATGAAGCAGTTAATGCTCATGAAAAAGCCAATGGAACAGCACGTTTTTTAGCTGGTGGAACAGATTTGTTAGTTCAAATCAAAAGCGGTATCAGAAAGCCGAATTTAGTTATAGACATTAAAAAAATTGTTGAGTTAAATTCTATTAATGAAAATTCAGATGGTGAATTTGAAATTGGTGCCTCAGTATCAGGCGCTAATTTAAATAGAAATTCTAAATTTGCTAAACTTTGGCCAGGTGTATTAGAGGCATTCAGATTAATTGGATCAGAACAGATACAAGGAAGAGCGTCTTTAGGTGGAAATCTATGCAACGGATCACCAGCCGGTGATAGTGTTCCAGCTTTAATCGCAGCTGGTTGTAAAGCAGTTATTGCTGGTCCAAAAGGTAGAAAAGATGTACCTATTGAAAATTTTCATTTAGGACCAGGAAAAACCGTTTTAGAAAATGGAGAAATGCTCGTGAGTTTAAAATTTCCTAAACGTGTATCAAATTCTGCGGATGCTTATTTAAGAATGACTCCTAGAACTGAGATGGATATTGCTGTTGTTGGTTGTGGTGTGAATATTTCATTGGAAAATGATATTTGTACTCACGCAAGAGTTTCTTTAGGTGCTGTTGCACCAACACCCTTATTAATTAAGGAAGCATCAGATATTATGATTGGATCAAAGCTTGATGATGACACTCTAGATAGGGTTTCCAAAATATGTATGGATGCTTGTAATCCAATTAATGATAAAAGAGGAACAGTTGACTATAGAACAAAAGTTGCAGGCGTTTTGGCTAAAAGAGCTACAAAATTAGCAGCTGAAAGAATTGGAGGAAATAAATAGTATGGCAAAAATTCAAGTTTCAACTAAAATAAACAACGAAAATATAGACTATTTATGTGAACCACATGATACTATGTTGGATGTTTTAAGAAACCAATTAAATTTGACTGGATCGAAAGAAAGCTGTGGTTCAGGTGATTGTGGTTCTTGTAGTGTAATCCTTGATGGTGAATTAATCTGCTCTTGTTTGATGTTAGCTGCAGAAGCAGAAGGAAGCAATATTGAAACTATTGAAGGTATGTCAGAAGGTGGCAAACTTCATGCATTACAACAAAAATTTCTTGAAAAAGCTGCACTTCAATGTGGCATTTGTACACCTGGTTTCTTAATGGCTTCTAAAGCTTTATTAGACCATAACCCTTCACCAACAGAAACTGAAGTAAGATATTGGCTGGCTGGCAATTTATGTAGATGTACTGGATATGACAAGATTGTAAAAGCTGTATTAGAAGTTGCTGATGAAATGAAGGAGAGTGCATAATGAATGAAATTAGCAATAAATGGATTGGTAAAAACACTATTAGACCTGACGGTGCAGATAAGGTTACTGGTCGAGCACAATATTCATCAGACACAACAATGCCAGGTATGATTTGGGGTCATGTATTAAGAAGCCCTCATCCACACGCTAAAATTTTGTCTATTAACACAAAAAAGGCAGAGGAATTAGAAGGAGTTAAGGCAGTAATTACATCCAAAGATGTTGTTGACTTCCCTATTGATACGCCAGTTATACTTGGTATCCAAGATATGCGATGGATGTGTAGAAATGTTATGGCTAGAGACAAAGTTCTTTTTCATGGCCATCCACTTGCAGCGGTTGCTGCAACAACTGAGGAAATAGCAGAAAAAGCATGTGAATTAATAGAGGTAGAATACGAAGTTTTACCATGGGCCATTGAGATTGACGACGCAATAAAACCTGACGCCCCTATTCTACATGATCACATTAAATTTGAAGGAAAGTCTTCAAATATAGCTGGCACGCTAGAGCATAAAAAAGGTGATATTGATAAAGGTTTTTCAGAATCTGATGTCATTATAGAAAGGGAATTTAAAACAGAAGCAGTACATCAAGGTTACTTAGAAACACATTCATGTTTAGTAAGTGTTGCGGCAGATGGTAGAGCTACTATATGGAGCTCAAGCCAAGGTCAATTTATGGTTAGAGCAATGACCTCATATTTAACAGGTATACCTCAGAGTAACATCAGAGCAATACCTGCTGAAATTGGTGGAGGATTTGGAGGCAAAACTATTGTTTATTTGGAACCATTAGCTACTATCTTGTCACAAAAAACAGGCCGTCCAGTTAAAATAGTTATGAACAGAGAAGATACAATGAGAGCTTCCGGGCCTACATCTGGATCTAAAAGCAAAATTAAAATTGGTGCTACTAAAGATGGAAAGATTGTTGCGGCACAAGGAACATATTATTTACAAGCAGGAGCTTTTCCCGGTTCACCTATTAGAGGTGCAGTAGGATGCTCTCTTGCACCATATGACATTCCTAATGCACATACTTTTGGTTATGACGTTGTATCTAACAGATGTAAAGTTGCTGCATACAGAGCTCCTGGAGCTCCTATTGGTGCATATGGAGTCGAATGTGTTTTAGACGAAATTGCTGAAAAACTTAACATGTGTCCTTTGGAATTAAGAAAAATTAATGCTGCAAAAGAAGGAACCCAAGCAGTCCACGGCCCTACTTATCCTCAAATGGGATATTTGGAAACAGTTGAAGCAGCAATAAACCATCCTCATTATAAAGCTCCTTTAGGCAAGCATCAAGGTCGAGGCGTAGCTAGTGGTTTTTGGTTTAATGCTGGTGGAGAATCAAGCGCACAGTTAAACATCACTGAAGACGGTAATGTAGTTGTAACTACAGGACATCCGGATATTGGAGGTTCCAGAGCATCTATAGCCAATATTACTGCTGAATTATTAGGTATTCATCATGATAAAGTATCGGTTTTAATTGGTGACACAGCAACAATTGGATACAGCAACCTTACTGGTGGAAGTAGAGTATTATTTGCTTCTGCAATGGTAGTAACTGAATCTGCAAAAATAGTAATTAAACAATTAAAACAAAGAGCAGCTAAAATTTGGGGTATTGATGAAGAGGCAATTGAGTGGGAAAATGGTGAAGCCAGACCTGCCGGTGATAATGCAGGAAAATTTGCTCCACTTACACTGGCTGAATTAGCAGAAAAAGCCACCGCGACCGGTGGTCCAATTGGTGCTGGATACCAGGTAAACACTGAAGGTGCTGAAGGTGGCTTTGCAACTCATATTTGTGATGTTGAAGTTGATATGGATCTTGGTATAGTAAGAGTAAAGCGATACACATCTATACAAGACGTTGGTAAGGCCATTCATCCTGATTATGTGGAAGGCCAGCTTCATGGTGGTTGTGTTCAAGGTATTGGCTGGGCTTTAAGCGAAGAATATATCTACAATAAAGATGGTCATTTGGATAACACTGGATTTTTGGATTATAGAATGCCTGTCTGCTCAGATTTACCAATGTTAGACACTGTATTAATAGAAATTCCTAACCCCAAACATCCGCAAGGGGTAAGAGGTGTAGGTGAAGTTCCTTTAGTTCCACCCTTGGCAGCTATATCAAATGCAGTTTATCAAGCAATCGGAAAACGTTCGTACAGCCTTCCGATGTCGCCACCTAAAGTATTGAAGATTATAGAGGGTAATTAATTGTAAAATACAGTTTTATTATTTAGATAAATGAATCAAAATAATAAAACTTTGATAATATTAGCTTATTTTTCTGCACTTCTAGGTGTTTGTGGCCATGCTAGTTCTGAATTTTTTGTTAAACTTTCAGGGATTTCTGGGGTGGAGGTATCAGTTTGGAGATTTGGCTTAGGTGGCTTTGCCTTATTAATATTGTGCTTAATTAATCCAACATCTAGAAACTTAATTACACCACTAAAAAAAGATCCCTACCCCATTGTTATTCTTTCAGTTTTTGGGATGGCATTTGGACAATTTTTATTTCATTGGGCCTTAGATTTTGCTTCTGTTGTACAAGTTGCTACTATGGTTACAATAATGCCAATAGGAGTTGTTTTTGTAGCTCGTATAATTGAAGGAACTATAATTACACCTCCCAAAATTATAAGTGGAATTGGTGCCTTTCTAGGATGTGTTTTTTTACTTACCGACGGCTACTTAGAACAACTTACTGGGACTGGGGATAGTATCTTGGGCATTTATTTATCTATTGGATGCGCATTAGTTGGAGCAATTTATCTGGTTATGGTTAAACCATATGTACAATTATATGGACCTGTAAGAATGACTACATACACTTTTGTACTGGGCTTTATAGCTTTATATCCATCTATAGGTGTTATTTGGAATATTTGGGTAAATCCATTTGATCTTTTTGATAGAACACATATTGAGTATATGTCAATTATAACTCTTGGTGTCTGGAACACTTGTATAGCGTTCATACTTTGGTTGTGGGGGCTATCTAAAATTCCTGATGTAGCAAGAGGAAATTATTTGTTTTTCTTGAAACCTGTAATTGCTTTAGGATTAGCATTTTTCATTCTTGAAGACGAAATTACAATTAATCAATTAATTTCTATTTTTACAATAACTGGATTTGTAATATTAGAAATTTTTTATTCTCCAATTTCTAATTTTTTAAAATTAAAAAGAAATTAATCAATCTTATAAAAAAATTTTCAACTTAATATAAAAATGTTATTCATATCAAAAAGATAAATCGTCATATGAACATTGGAAAAAATTAGATTTGGATCAATGGGATTAAATTTAGCTAAGAATATTATATTAACAAAACATAAAGTTCGTGCATTTGAAGAAACTCTTACAACAGAAGAAAAGATATCACATTTAACTTCTAATATTAAAATTAAGTTTTGATTATGGAAAATAAAAATAATAATTACAGTGATATACCTGAAAAAATTCAATTCGATTCAAATTTTAAAGAAATCTTTAATTTAATGGAGCATTCTAAGCAAAATATTTTTATCACTGGAAAAGCTGGCACAGGAAAAACCACCCTATTAGAATATTTTAGAATTAATTCAAAAAAGAATTTTGTAATATTAGCCTCAACGGGAATATCTGCAATAAAAGCTAAAGGAAAAACTATTCATTCCTTTTTTCTATTTCCACCAAGAATATTAATTAATGAAAAAATCAAAAGATTACGAAGCAAAGTAATAAGTAAAATTGATACTATTTTAATTGATGAATGCTCTATGATAAGATGTGATGTACTCGATGCTATAGATCAATCACTTAGATTAAACAGAAATAATGACAAAAGCTTTGGCGGTATTCAAATTATTCTTTTAGGAGACTTACATCAACTTCCACCAGTAATAAGGGAAAATGAAAGAGAAATTTTTAATAATTTTTATCCACTTGGTCATTATTTTTTTAATGCGAATTGCTTTGAGCCAAGTGATATTAAAACCTATGAATTAACAAAGGTCTATAGACAAAAAGATGAAGATTTTATTAATATACTCAACAATATTAGATCTGGGAACATAAATGATAATGATCTTTTTATATTAAACAACAGGGTCGTTAATGAAAGTTTAGATATACCGTCAGAAACAATAATATTGTCACCTACAAATAGAAGAGTGGATTCTATAAATAATGCTAACCTTCAAAATATAAATAGTGAAACATTTTCTTATGAGTCAACTGAAACAGGTGACTTCAAAGAAAAGCCAGCTGACGAAATTCTTGAGTTAAAAGTTGGAGCTCAAGTAATGCTCATTAAAAATGATTTAAAATCTCCTAAAAGATGGGTTAATGGATCAATTGGTATAGTTACACAGTTAACGGATAATTCTATTCATTTAAAAATTAAAAATAAAATCTATAAAATTACACAAGATACTTGGGAAAAATTTGATTATCTAATTAAAGATGGTCAAGTTATACATGAAGTTGTAGCAACTTTTACTCAATACCCTATTAAGTTAGCTTGGGCTGTAACAATACATAAAAGCCAAGGACAAACATTTGAAAAAGCTATAATAGATTTAGACAAAGGCTCGTTTGCCCCTGGTCAAACATATGTAGCATTAAGTAGAGTAACTTCTTTAGATGGTCTTTTTTTAACTCGAGCGATAAATGTTTCTGATGTGGTTTTTGATCAAAATATTGAAGATTATTTTTCTAGTTGATTTTTTGTTTTTATCTGTTCTCGAAAAGCAATTAAAATACCTGAAAAAGCAATTAAAAACATTCCAAATATATTTGAATAACTAGGCCAAACTCCAAATAAAAGTTTTCCCCAAATGGTTGCAAAAACTAAATATGAGTAATCCATTGGAGCTAACCAACTACTTTCAGCTGTCTGGTAAGCTTTAGCTAAAAGCATGTTACCTGTAATATTTAAGATTGAACATGATAAACAAAAAGAAAAAACGATAAAAGTTAATAATGGCCATCCTATAAAAACAAATGGACTTGCTTCTCTGTAAATGTTTTCTATATAAAAATACTCAAAGAATAATATTCCCAAAGATGCAGAGACAAAAAACATTACACCTACAGCCAATGTAAGAGAGATTACAGATTCTTCTCTACAATATCTTCTAATAAGAATAATATTACAAGCAAAGAAAAAACCAGCCATTATAGGCAATATTTGTAATAGCAAAAAATCTTCAGACCATGGCTCTAATATCAACAAAGCTCCTAAACTCCCTAATATCAAAGCAAAAGTCCTCCAAATTCCAATCCTTTCTTTAAGAAAGACAATGGCTAATAAAGATACAAAAATTGGAAAAGTATAAAGACCAGCCGCCATCTGCGCAAAACTTAATTTTGGAGATGCTGCAAAGAAGCAAAACATGCAAGTTGTCATCGTTAGAGCTCTGAAATATACGGGCTTCCAGTTAAGTGGAAACAGTAGATGAATACTGTTAGTAAATTTAGCTATTAAAAAAAGTAAAAATATATTTCCAATTGATCTTATAAATTGCAATTGCCAAAAACTTGTTTCACTAGACATTAGTTTGATTAAACTATCCTGCAAAGATAAAATTATTACCCCTAAAACTAACATTATTAGTGAAGAAAAGGGATTATCTCTAACTTGTGAACTAAAAAAATCAAATCTCACTATATTGAAACCTAAGCAGAATTAAAAAAAGGATTTCTTGTATAAGTTATTTATTTCATCTTTGTAACGATTTGCAATTATATGCCTTCTTATTTTAAGTGTTGGAGTTAATTGACCATTATCAGTACTAAAAACTTCATTTGAAGAAATAAATTTTCTAATTTTTTTGGTTTGAGATAAATTTTTATTTACATTGTTTAATATAGTTTGAAGATTTTCTTTTAAATAATTATCATTATCTTCTAATAAAGTTTCGTTCGGAATAATTATAGCAATTAAAAAGGGTCTGTTATGACCATAAATCATTACTTGCTCAATTTCATCATATGACAGTAAAAGATTTTCAATTGGAACAGGAGCTATATTTTCACCACCTGAATTAACAATCATTTCATTCACTCTTCCAGAAATTTTTAAGTATCCATCATTATCAATTGATCCCAGGTCTCCTGTGTGCAACCAACCATTTATCAAAACTTTATCTGTATTTTTTTTATCCTTCCAATATCCTTTCATTAAAGAACTTCCCTTTACGAGAATTTCATTTTCACCAGAAATTTTAACCTGAAGCCCGTCTATAACAATGCCCACAGTGTCTATTTTTATTTTATTTATTGGATTACACGATATAAGTGGTGAACATTCAGTCTGACCGTATCCTTGTAAAATATTAATTCCAAGGGATTGAAAAAACAAACCAACTTGTTCATTCAGAGCAGCGCCTCCAGAAATAAAAGCTTGTAAATTTCCACCAAACTTTTTCTGAAAGTTTTTTCTTACTAATTTATCTAAAATTATATTTTGGACTTCTTCTAAAAAACTTAGTTTTATTTTTTTATATTTTTTTGTCCCAAATATAATTGTTTTTTCAAACAGTTTTTGTGAAAATTTACTTTTTGTTAATAGTTGATTATTTATTTTCTTATATAAAACTTCATAAAGTCTTGGCACGGCAGTCATTAATGTTGGCTTAACACTTAATAAATCATTTACTATTTGATCACGATTTTCATTAAAATAAATTTCTGCTCCAATAAATATAGGCAAGAAAAATCCAGCAGTATGTTCATACGCATGTGATAGTGGAATGATAGATAAAAATTTATGATCTTTTATTTTGATTTCAGAAACCAACTTATTTGCTCCAAATATATTAGATATAATTGACTTATGAGTTAACATTACACCCTTAGGTTTATTACTAGTGCCAGATGTATAAATAATTGAAATAACATCATTCTCGTCAATTTTAGAAACAAAACTTTCAATAATTTTAGATTTCACATTACTTTTTGAACCCAGAGTTAATAACTCATTAAATGTATAAAAACCTACATTAAATTTTTTGAATTTTGATGTATTTATATCGTCAATACAAACTACATGTTTAATTTTATTCAAACTTGGTAGTATTTTTAAAATTAGTGATAGAAGTTTTCCATTAACAAAAACTATTGAGGTTTCTGAATGAGATAAGAGATAAGAAATTTCTTCTTCATTACTTGTTGTATAACCAGGAACAGTTATTGCTCCCAATGATATTGTAGCCAAATCTACAGCGCACCACTTATAACTATTATCAGCAATAATGGATATTTTATCATTTTTTTTAACACCTATTTCATGTAAAGCAGAACTTATATTTAGAACTAGATCTTTTGTGTTTTTCCAAGAAAGGTGTTCCCAGTTATTATTTATTTTAAAACCAAATAGTGTTTTACTCTTATATAATTCTGAATTGTTAAAGAAAATCTGTGGTAAATTATTCATAAATTAAACCATTATAATGATATAATTATATAAGCATAAATAGCTAAATATTAATATTGATTATTTTAATATTTACTGTTTTTTTTAATAAAATTATAGATTAATAGTAATATTAAAAGTTAAGGAGTTTTCAAAATAATTTTTAAATATGTTATCCCTTTTATAATACTTTTTAGTTTAACTTTAATAATATCTATGAATACAAATCAGATAAAATTTTCGAGCGATTTTAATCCAAATTTTATCGGATCAAATATAAATGAATATTTAAAACAAACAGAAGAGCAATTTTCAGACATCAAAGAAGGAGTAGCAAAAAAAGTCATATGGGCTAAGGAAAAAAACAAAAAAACACCAATCGCAATAGTTTATATCCATGGCTTTACAGCGTCCTCAGAAGAGGTTCGCCCTCTTCCTGACAAAATTGCTGGTGATTTAAATGCTAATCTTTTTTTTACAAGATTAACAGGGCACGGAAGAAATCCAAAGGCAATGGAATTATGTTCAATTCCAAATTGGATGAAAGACCTTCACGAGGCAATAGAAATTGGTTCAAAAATTGGAGAAAAAGTTGTTTTAATGTCCTCTTCAACTGGTGGAACGATTAGTGTAACTTCTGCTCTAGATAAAAAACTTTCAAATAAAATTTTAGGATATATATTTATATCACCAAATTTTGGAATAAATAACAAATTTGCTAGTTTTATTTCATGGCCATTTTCTGAATATTGGTTAAAATTAATTCTTGGTAAGACAATGAAACACAATCCAAGAAATGATCTCAACAAAAAATATTGGACAATGTCATATCCAACAAATGCTCTTATTCCAATGGCAAAGCTAGTAAATGAAGTAAATGACAAGGATTATAGTAAAGTAGATAAACCTGCGCTTTTTTATTTTTCAATGGACGACAAAGTGGTTAATCCTAAAAAAATTAAAAAATTTATATCTAATTGGGGTGGAAAAAGCACAATAAAAATCGTTAAACTTTCAAATAAAGATGATAAATATTCACATGTGTTAGCTGGTGATATTATTTCTCCAAATCAAACTGATCATGCAAAAAAAACAATGGTAAATTGGATTAAAAATTTGAAATAAAGCTGAATTTTTCTTTTAATTTGTATATGGAATAGATGAATGGTGTAGGTTAATTAACAAGTTTTTATCATTATCTTTAACATAACCAAAAGTAAATTCTACTTTAACCTCATCGCCACCATCAATACCTTGAAAAAAGTAATTTCCCATTGATAAAGCTAACTCCTTCAGAATAATTATTTTTCTTTCGGCAAAATTTATTTTTTTCCACGGCTTTAATGCAAAACCTTTATCTTCTGAGATATTACCACCAATGAAATAAGATAAGGCGTCATCATAAGAATAACGAAATTGTTTTTCTGACGCTAATGTAGGCTTAAATAATACTTCACCTACATCAAAAGCATAAAATTGTTTAACAAAAATACTCGCTCTTGATTTATAATCTTTGTTTTTTGTATATAAATTTCCGATTTCAATAACATTTTGAGCCCATAACTCTTGAGCTTTAATAACTTCTAATTCAGTTATATTAATTTTTTCTGGGATATTTTTCATAATGATAAATTTATTAGTATTAAGATGGTGATCCCTAGGGGATTCGAACCCCTATTGCAGCCGTGAAAGGGCTGAGTCCTAACCATTAGACGAAGGGACCACTGGTTTGTTATTAACTATAATTTAATTAAAAATCAAGTAACATCTGCATAAATTATATCATCAAGCATAAACTCAATAGTTTTAGAATTATTCCATGTATCAATAGATAAAGTACCTAAAAAATCGAAATTTATATTTTCGTAATTTGCAAAAACTTTATCCAAATCACTATTTAATAAATTAAATTTTTTTACTCTTAGTTTTTTTGATGAACCATCATTTATATAAAATGAAGCATGCTCATTATTAGAGCCAAATCTTCTAAAAGAAGATATCTTAGAATTAGGTACTATAAATTTTGGCTCCTCCATTCCCGAACCCCACGGACCCAAATTTTCAAGCCATTCAGCTATCTCTAAAGTACAGGCAGAAATTGGAATAACAGAAGTTACAATATGAGAAAATCTTGGAACTCCCTTTTCCATAAAAGAACTTACCTTATCATTTAAAAAGTTGTTAAAGTTATTTATCTCTGATGGATCAATTGTAAATCCAGCAGCCATATCATGACCGCCACCAGTTTTAATTATTTTCAAATTTAATGCTTCTAAAATTATTTCTCCTAGAGGAATGCCATAAATTGACCTACCTGAACCCTTGCCAATTCCATCTTTAACTGAAATTAGGCATACCGGTCGGTTATATAATTCTTTCATTCTACCAGCTACGATGCCCGTTATACCTTGATGAAAATCATTGCCATTTACCACTATTGCGTTAGGAATTCTGTTATCATTATTATTTTTAATTTTTTCAATTAATCCTATGGCTTTACTCTCTAATTCAGCCGTTAAAAATCTTCTTTTTTTGTTTAATTCATCTAATTTGCTAGCTTTTTCAACAGCTTTACTTTCATCATTTTCTTTAAGAAGATTTACACCAAGTTCACTGTTTCCAATCCTACCACCTGCATTAATTCTTGGACCCAAAGAGAAACCTAAAGATTGGGTATTAGGTGCACTATTGATTTTACTAATATCAGATAAAACTTTGATCCCAATATTCTCTCTTCTTTTCATTATGTTAAGTCCTTGCTTTACAAGGGCCCTATTTAGCTTACTTAAAGGAACCACATCACAAACTGTCCCTAAAGCAACCAAATCAAGAAATTGAAACAAATTAGGTTCAGCTCTATTTTTAAAAAAACCTTGTTTTCTTAATTCTCTATTCAAACCAATTAAGAAAATAAAAGTTACACCTGCCGCACACAAATCTTCATATCCTTTTTCAGTATCAATTCTTTTTGGATTAATAATAGCATATGCTGGAGGCAATTTAATATCGGGTATGTGATGATCAATAACAATTACATCAATGTCAACAGAGGTCATTGCTTGAAGAGGCTCAAAAGAAGAAATACCACAATCAACAGTAACTATTAATTTAGAACCTTTTTTATGCAGCCCTTTTAAAGCTTTTTCATTTGGCCCATATCCCTCTAAAAACCTATCTGGTATATGTATAAATGTTTCACAGCCACATTGTTCTAAATATTTTGATATAATAGCCGCAGAAGTAGCTCCATCTACGTCATAATCACCGAAAATACCTATAGGTCGCGATTCAATTACTTCAGAAGCTAATCTTTTTACTCCTTTTTCTAAATCTTTAAATTTAAATGGCTCTGGCAATAAATTTTTAAGCTTAGGAGCAAAAAAATTATCAAATTCATCTAAATTAACGCCCTTATACATAAGATAAGGTGTAATAAAACTTGGCAACTTATATTTTTGGTACAAATAATCTACAGATCTTTTCATAAAATCATTTGAAACAATTAAATGCCAGTCTGCATTATTTACTGATGAATTTGAGTTATATAATAATGTTTTTGTCACGTTAACTGCTTATAATTATTAGGAATAAATACTTAAGCAAACAGGCTTTGTAATTACTCCATCCAATATTGATATTTTTGATAAAGAAGCGTTTAGCACAAAACCTTCAGCCTCATGAGTAATAATCACTAATTCAGCAGTTTTGTCTTCTTGATTAGATTTTTGAATAAAGCTTTCAATTGACAAACCATAATCTTTAAAAATTGATGTAACATCAGCTAACACACCAGACTTGTCTACTACATTCAATCTCAAGTAATACCTAAATTTATTTGTATAAGGTATTGTATTATAGTTGTTTTTAATGTCATTTGAATTTCTTCCAAATGAAAATAACTTTGTTTCATTAGCATAATCAACTATATCTGCCAAAACAGCAGATGCGGTAGGTTCTCCACCAGCCCCAGCACCTGTAATCATTACAGAGCCAGCTAGGCTTGACTCAATTTGAACAGCATTTAGCACCCCAGAAACACTTGCAAGGCCAAGATTTTTTGATATAAGCCATGGCTCAACAGAACAACACAACTCATCTTCACCATTTTTATTTTTTGATAACATGGAATTACCTAATAACTTTATTTTATATCCTAATTGATTGCAGTATGAAATATCATTTAATGTAATATCCCTAATTCCCTTAATTGTAAGATTATTAACATTTGGCATTTTCCCATAGGCTAAAGCTGATAATATTATTGTTTTGTGGGCTGCATCTATTCCATCTACATCAAAAGATGGATCTGCTTCTGCAAAACCTTTTTTTTGTGCCTCTTTGAGAACAATATCAAAACTTTTTTGTTCTTTTTCCATCTCGGATAAAATATAATTTGCAGTTCCATTTAAAATACCTGTGAGTTTAGTAATTTCATTTACTATTAAT
The DNA here is from genome assembly GCA_902542765.1 of uncultured SAR116 cluster alpha proteobacterium. Lineage (GTDB taxonomy): Bacteria > Pseudomonadota > Alphaproteobacteria > Puniceispirillales > Marisalimonadaceae > Marisalimonas. The sequence goes on from CACBVW010000004.1 coordinate 15,543, forward strand.
CCTTCTCTAATGAGTTTAAGAATTGGAATGCCCCCTGCTACAGAAGCTTCAAAAGAAAAGAATAGATTTCTTTCCTCGGCTATTTCGGCTAATTCATTACCATATTTTGCAATTAGTGCCTTATTAGCAGTAATAACTGCCTTTTTATTTTTTAAAGCAGAAAAGCATAAATCTTTTGCAACACCCTCATCACCACCAATTAATTCTACAATTACATCAATTTTATTGTCTGACACCATATCTATAGGATTTTCAAAAAATTTAAGATGATTTATATCAATTTTTCTTTTTTTGTTTTTTGATCTTGCTGAAACAGCCACTAGTTCAATTTGGAATAAATTTTTTTGGACTCTAAAACCTTTTATTAACTGATAAGCAACTTCTTCACCAACATTTCCTAGCCCTGCTATTCCTATTTTTATAGGTTTCATTAAATTTCCTTCTCATTAAAAATAACAAAATATTTATAAATTATTTTTAAGATAAAAAAAAGGTGTGCATTGCACACCTTGTAAATTAAATAAGCATGCTCATTTCTATCTTTTAGAAAATTGAAAGCTTTTTCTAGCCTTAGCTCTACCATACTTTTTGCGCTCAACAACTCTAGAATCTCTGGTTAACATTCCAGCAGATTTTAATGGCTTTCTAAGATCCGGCTCAAAAAGACATAAAGCTCTGCTCAGACCGTGTTTAACAGCTCCTGCCTGTCCAGATAAACCGCCACCTTTTACAGTTGCAATAACGTCAAACTGATCTTTTCTTTCAGTTACATCAAAAACGAAATTCAATTGCATTTGAAGAACTGGCCTAGCAAAATAATTTACCATTTCTTTACCATTAATAGAAATCTTTCCTGTACCACGTTTTACCCAGACACGAGCAGTAGATTCCTTTCTTCTTCCAGTAGCATAAGACCTACCAAGCGTGTCAATTTTTGGTTCATTAAGATTAGCTTCTTCTTTATCGTCAACTTTCAATTTAGATAAATCATCAAGACTATTTGTTTCTTTATTTTCTTCAGCCATGTTTAAACCTTTAACTATTTTTTCTATTCATAGATTTTACATCTAAAGTTACTGGAGATTGAGCTTCATGGGGATGATTATTGCCAGAATATATATATAATTGCCTCATATGTTGACGTCCAAGTGGACCACGAGGAACCATTCTTTCTACAGCTTTGCGAATAACTCTATCTGGAAATCTTCCATCTAAAATTTTATCAGCTTTTCTTTCTTTTATACCTCCAGGGTAACCTGTATGCCAATAATATGTTTTTTGTGTTCTTTTGTTTCCAGTTAAAACAACTTTTTCACAATTAATAACAATTATATTATCACCACAAGCCATATGTGGAGTGTATCCAACCTTGTGTTTGCCTCTTAATCTATTAGCAATAATAACAGCCAAGCGTCCTAAGACCAACCCTTCTGCATCTACAACAAACCAATCTTTTTTAATATCTTTTGGTTTAGCTGAATAAGTACCTTTTAAGGCCATTACATCTTCCTTTAATGAAAATTTATTAATAAAATTTACGGTTACTTAACCTTTTTATCTTTAACAGTCAATTAAAAAGTTCTTGTTATTTTGCAATAATTTCAATTACTTAATTTATTGAGTATTATAATACCACATAATAACAGTGGATAAAGAAATATAGATTAAATCAATAAAAAATATTAGTATTATTTGGTATAACGTTAATACAATTATAGATGAGCAAATAAATGAATTATGATTTGGATTTTAAAAACATTTTAAAAATTGTTACAGATGGAAAAGAATTAAGTTATCAATTAAGTAAATCAGCATTTGAGATAATTATGTCTGGAAAAGCAACTGATGCTCAAATTTCATCTTTTTTAACAGCTATCAAAATGCAAAACCATAATCCAACTGTTATTGCAGCAGGAGCAGAAATTCTCAGGGATAAATGTTCAAAAATTAAATCTAAAGAAAATACTATTGATGTTGTAGGAACTGGAGGAGACAATTTAGGTACATTAAATATATCAACTGCTGTTTCATTTGTATTGGCAGGAACTAATATTCCCGTTGCTAAACACGGAAACTATTCTGCTACCTCTAAATCTGGAGCAGCAAATGTTTTAAAATCTCTCTCAGTCAATATCGATTGTGACCTTGATATCGTAGAAAGATGTTTGGACGAAATTGGTATTTGTTTTCTTCTTGCTCCAAAACATCATATTGCAATGAAATATGTTGGTAAAATAAGACAAGAAATGGGCATAAGAACTATTTTTAATTTATTAGGACCTTTATCCAACCCAGCTTTAGTTAAGAAACAATTATTAGGTGTTTATGATAAATCTCTTATTTTACCATTTGCTGAGTCTTTAAAAACTCTCGGATCCACTCATGCATGGATAGTCCATGGCAGTGATGGATTAGATGAAGTAACAATAACCGGAAAGACTTATTGTGCTGAACTTAAAAATGGAGAAATAAAGGAGTTTTCAATAAGTCCATCGGACATTGATCTTCCCACCGCTAAAATATCTGATATTGTTGGTGGAGAACCAGAAGAAAATGCTAAAGAAATTATTCAATTATTTAATGGTAAAAAAAGTAAGTTTAGAGATGTGGTTATTTTAAACTCTGCTTCTGCTTTAGTTGCAACAGGCAATGCAATCAATCTTCAAGAAGGTGCGTTAAAATCCATAGAATCATTAGACAAAGGTAAAGCTATGGAAAAATTAGAAATGTTAATAGAAATGACTAATTTGTAGGATTATAAATTAAAATGATAACAAAACTTCAAGAAATCATAAACTATAAGAAAGAAGAATTTTCTTTTAGAAGAAATCAAACAAATGACTTTGATCTCCAATCAAAAATTGACAAACAATCAAAACCAAGAAAATTTATAGAAAACCTTAATAATCCAAAAAAATTAAACCTTATAGCAGAAATAAAAAAAGCATCGCCAAGCAAAGGATTAATAAGAAAAGATTTTGATCCATTAGAGCTAGCAAAATGTTATCAAGATGGAGGTGCCTCTTGTTTATCTGTTTTAACCGATGAGAAATATTTCCAAGGCAATAATGAATACATTGATATTATAAAAAAAGAAATTGATTTACCAATTCTGAGAAAAGATTTTATAGTTGATCCTTGGCAGATAAAAGAATCTAGATCATTAGGTGCTGATTGTATATTATTAATAATGGCAGCACTTAATTTAGAAGAAGCAATCTTATTAGAAAAAGAGGCTTTAGATTTAGGTATGGATGTGCTTGTTGAGACACATACTCACGAAGAAATTAAGATGGCAAACAAACTTAAATCAAAATTAGTTGGCGTTAATAATCGAAATTTAAAAACAATGAAAGTAGATATTAGCAATACTATAAAATTAAAAAAATTTATTGATCCAGATAAAATTATTGTAGCAGAGAGTGGATTAAAAAAACACACAGATCTTCAGTTGTTTAAAGAAAATGGGATAATAAATTTTTTAATTGGAGAAAGCCTTATGAAAGAAAAAAATTTAACTTTAGCAACAAAAACAATATTAGGAATTAAAAATTGAGCAAAAATGAACTTACACATTTTGATAAAAAAGGAAACCCATCAATGGTTGATATAAACCAAAAAGACTCTACCGTTCGCGTAGCTATTGCAACTGGCAAGATTATAATGAAAGCAAATACTCTTAAAAAAATATTAGATTTAGAAATTAAAAAGGGTGATGTTCTTAATGTAGCAAAATTAGCAGGTATCATGGCTGCAAAAAAAACAGATCAACTTATCCCTTTATGTCACTCTATTCCCTTATCATATGTTAATGTCGATTTAGAACCAAATATTGAAGAATCTTCTGTAAAAATTACTTCTGAAGCCTCTCTTGTTGGGAAAACTGGCGTTGAGATGGAGGCTTTAACTGCAGTCTCAGTTGCTGGTCTTACCATTTATGACATGTGTAAAGCTATAGATAGAGAAATGACATTAACAAATATAAAACTTATTCACAAGTCTGGAGGCAAATCTGGAGAATTCAATGCAGTCTGATTTGCTGTCCTTAGATGAAGCAATCAATAAAATTAAATCAAGCTTTCAGAAAATTAGTAATGAAGAAATTTTTCTAAAAGATGCTCTAGGAAGATGCCTTGCCAAACCCATTATAAGCAAAGTAGACAATCCTAAATATGACGTTTCTTCAATGGATGGATATGCTGTAAATCACAAAGATTTTACTAAGATAAAAGACAGCATAATTAAAAAGTTTAAAATTGTTGGAGAATCCTCTGCAGGCGCTCCTTTCTCAAAAAAAATCAATGCTCAAGAAACAGTTAGAATTTTTACAGGTGCTAAATTACCTAAAGGAAGCAATACTGTAATTATTCAAGAGGATGTAAAAGTTTTAAACAATGGAAATTTTATAATAATTGAAGGAACTCCAAAGAAAAATCAGTTTGTTCGTAAAAAAGGATTAGATTTTAAAAAAAACAACATCCTTTTTAAAGAAGGTATAATTCTAAAATCACGTCACCTTGGATCTATTGCTATGACTGGACAAGCTTGGTTGACAGTATCAAGAAAACCAACAGTCTCTATTTTATCTACTGGCAATGAAATTTTAAAAGTAGGAGAGCAAATATCAAAGGATAAAATTCCTAGTGGAAACAGCCTTATGTTAGCATCTATGGTCCAAGAGTTTGGAGGAATAGCTAGAATTTTGCCAGTTGTTAAAGATAATTTACAAGATATTTATGAAATATTAGATAACGCTCTTGATAGTGATTTAATTATAACAACTGGAGGAGTTTCAGTTGGAAAATATGATTTAATACAAAAAGCTTTATCAAAATTTAAGAACAAGATTGAATTTTGGAAAATAGCTATGAGGCCCGGAAAACCTTTACTTTTTTCAAAAATAAATAATACTCCATTGATTGGATTACCTGGAAATCCTGTCTCTTCAGGTGTTTGCTCATTAATATTTGTAAATATAGCTATAAGAAAAATGTTAGGAGACAATAGCTATTTCCCTCTTTTGGAAAATGGTATTTTAAATGGTAAAATGTCTAAAAATGATAAAAGACTGGATTTTGTAAGAGCAAAATCAAGCTACAATAATGGTATTTTAAACGTTACACCATTTAACATACAAGACAGCTCAATGATTACAAATTTTTCAAGAGCAGACTGTTTGATTGTAAGAAACCCATTCGAAAAATCAATTAGCAATGGTGAGAATGTAAAAGTATTAAAATTCCCAAATAATATTTAAAACTTGTGTTTTGCTTAAAAATATATTAGAACAAAGAGTGAACATGAGGAATTAATGTTAACAAACAAACAAAATCAATTATTAAACTTCTTAATTCTGCGTATAGAAAAAGAAGGTGTTTCCCCATCTTATGAAGAAATTTGTTTAGAACTTAATTTAAAATCTAAATCTGGTATTCACAGAATTGTAAAAGCTCTTGAAGAAAGAGGATATATTAAACATCTAGAAAATAAAGCTAGAGCAATTGCTCCAACTAAATATCCAAATGGGCAACCATATATTAGCAATGTGATCGATATTAATAAGTTACTACATCCAAAAGATAGAGATATTATAGAAACATCGAATGAAGACATTATAAAAATTCCAATGCTAGGGAAAATTGCAGCTGGAACTCCAATTGAAGCAATCTCAAATTATGACCAACTCATAGAAGTACCTAAAAATCATTTACTTTACAAAGAAAGCTTTGCATTAACTGTAGAAGGAGACTCAATGATAGACGAAGGTATATTTGATGGAGATACAGTTTTAATAAGTAAAACAACAAATGTTAATAATGGAGATATTGTTGTTGCTTTAATAGACAACGAAGAAGCAACATTAAAAAAATTTAGAAAAAAAGGCGACAGTATCGCCCTTGAACCTGCTAACAAACATTATAAAACCCAAATATACGGACCAGACAGAGTTACAATACAAGGAAAAATGTGTGCACTTATAAGAAAATTTTTTTAAAAATATATTAATAATTCTTTAAATTTATATAAAATTATGTCAAATAATTTGATTTAATTTATTCAAGAGAAATAATTTGAACGTAGTTACAAGATTTGCACCCTCTCCTACTGGTTATTTACATATTGGGGGAGCTAGAACTGCAATATTCAACTATTTGTTTGCAAAAAAACACTCAGGTAAATATTTGTTAAGAATTGAAGATACCGATAAAAAAAGATCTTCTGAAGAAGCCATTAAGGCTATACATGAAGGTTTAAATTGGCTGAATGTAAATTCTAAACATAATGTAGTTTACCAATCTCAAAACTTTAATTGTCATATTAAAGTTGCTCAAGAACTTTTAAGAAAAGGGCATGCTTACAAATGTTACTTAAATTCTGACGAATTAGAAAAATTAAGAATAAAAAGTCGGGAAAATGGTATCCCAATAAAATCACCATGGAGAAACAAAGAAGAACCACATGATAATAAAAACAAAGAATTTGTTATACGCTTAAAAATGCCATCGGATGGTACAACAACAATTGATGATTTAGTTCAAGGAAAAGTGACTGTTAAAAATGAAATTCTAGATGATATGGTTATTTTAAGATCAGATAATACACCAACTTATATGCTATCTTCAGTTGTAGATGACAATTACATGGGAATTACCCACATAATCAGAGGTGATGATCATTTTAACAATGCATTTAGACAAATACAAATTATTAAATATCTTAACTGGAATATACCATATTACGCGCACATACCTCTAATTCATGGAACAGATGGAGCCAAACTATCTAAAAGACACGGTGCAACAAGTCTTTTTGATTATCATGATTTAGGTTACACTAGTGAAGCAATGTTTTCATATTTACTTCAATTAGGATGGTCAGCTAAAAATGATGAAGACTATTGTATTGACAGAGCAATAAAGTTATTTGCTCTTGAAGATGTAAGCAAGTCTCCAGCAAAATTTGATTTAAAAAAACTTAATAATATTAACGCCAAAAACCTAAATAGTATGAAAATAAGTGATATTTACAAGTTGGTTATTGATAGATTTAAGCTCTCTTTAAATGATGAAAAACAAAAAAGATTTAAATCTTTACTACCTGAACTCCTAAAAAGAGTGCAAGTTTACACTGACTTAGAATTTGAATTTGATTGGCTTTTTGAAGAAGATTTTTTTTGTAAAGATAAAAATCTTCAATTAAAATTACAAAATCATAATTTAATGCTCAAAGAGATTGGATCACGACTAAAAGAGTGTGAATGGAGCGTAGAAAATATAAAAAACACACTTAATCAGTACATTCTAGATAAATCATTAACGTTTAAGGATATTGGACCAATCCTAAGAATGGCTTTAACTGGCAAAACTAATTCTCCTGATTTAGTTTCAATTATTTATGAACTAGGTTGTACTATTACTGTAAATCGATTAAATTATAAATATTAGTAATGAAAAAATCCAAATAATTCTTAGTAGTTAATATAGGTATTAAACATGTCATACGATTCGTCATCAGATAAAAATAAAATTGTCTTTAATGGTAAAGAAATGGAGTTAAAAACTTTGTCAGGGACTGTTGGGCCATCTGTGTTAGATATAAGATCACTCTATAGTGATCTAGGTATCTTCACTTATGATCCAGGATACGGATCAACTGGTTCATGTGAGTCAGGAATCACCTATATAGACGGAGAAAAAGGAGTATTACTTCATAGAGGTTATCCCATTGACCAACTGGCTGAAAAAAGTAGTTTTTTAGAAGTAGCTTATTTATTGCTTAATGGAGATTTACCTAAAAAACCAGAAAAAGAAGAATTTGAAAATGCCATTACATATCACACTATGGTGCATGAACAATTAATAAATTTTTATAGAGGCTTTAGGCGTGATGCCCATCCAATGGCGATTATGGTCGGTGTGGTTGGTGCTCTCTCATCATTTTACCCAGATTCAACAAATATAAATGATCCATATGAAAGACTTGTTTCTTCAAGAAGAATGATAGCCAAGATTCCAACTATAGCAGCAATGGCTTATAAATATTCACTAGGCCAACCTTTTAATTATCCTCAAAATGATTTAACTTATGCAGAAAATTTTTTACATATGTGCTTTTCTGTTCCAGCTGAAAAATATAAAATAGATCCAATAATCGCTAAAGCGATGGATAAAATATTAATTTTACATGCTGATCACGAACAAAATGCCTCAACTTCAACTGTAAGGATTGCTGGATCATCTGGTGCAAATCCCTTTGCTTGCATTGCAGCAGGTATTGCTTCGTTGTGGGGCCCTGCTCACGGTGGTGCAAACGAAGCTGTATTAAAAATGTTATCTGAAATAGGCACTGTAGACAGAATTGATGAATTCGTAAACAAAGCAAAAGATAAAAATGATCCTTTTAGATTATTTGGATTTGGCCATAGAGTTTATAAAAATTATGATCCAAGAGCAGCTGTAATGAGAATTTCATGTCATGAAGTTTTAGATTTGTTAGGGATAAAAAATGATCCACTTTTAGAAATAGCAATGGAATTGGAGAAAATTGCTCTCAACGATGATTATTTTATTGAAAAAAAGCTTTACCCTAATGTTGATTTTTATTCAGGAATAATTCTAAAAGCAATGGGTTTCCCCACAGATATGTTTACAGTCTTATTTGCGGTAGCTAGAACAGTTGGTTGGGTGGCGCAATGGAACGAAATGATCACTGATCCAGTTCAAAGGATTGGCAGGCCTAGACAACTCTATACAGGCAACACGATTAGAGATTTTGTTGAGTTAAAAAATAGATAATTATCCTTTATAATTATTAATTAGATTGATTACCATTTTACCAGAGTTAGTTGTAAAATTTGTTGTTTTAGAATTTAAATAACCCATGTCTTTAAGTATATTTTTTGAATAATTCTTATATAGTTTATTTTGTATATCAATATTATTCATGAAATTAATTAACATTTTTTGCATTTGAATATAATTACATTTTTCTTGAAAAAGAAATGGTACAACATTTTCTTTTAATAAAAAATTTGGTAAAATAACATTCTTAAAATTTACTAAAATTCTACCTATAAGAGCACTAATAAAATCTGTTTTATAGACGGCAATAGTAGGAATTTTGAATAATACTAACTCTAGAGTGATTGTTCCACTGCACGCAATCGCAATACTTGCATGCTTAAGTATTTCATAATTATCTTCAAGTATAATTACTTCTATAGGATAAGATTTTATTTCATTTACTTTTGATAAAACATTTAAGTATTCTGATTTAGTTATTGGTATAATCCAATTTACATTTTTAAATTTATTATTTGTATTTTTTATTAATTTTATAAATTCAGGAAGAACATATTTTATTTCTCGATTTCTGCTCCCTGGTAGTAATAGGACATTAATTTTTTTTGAACTATACGCATCAATGTTTTTAGATTTTTTAGAATATTCTAAACCTAAAAATTTTTCTATGATTGGGTTTCCTAGATAAATACACTTAGTATCATATTTTTTAAAAATATCCTCTTCAATTTTATAAAGACAAATTAGTTCATCATGTATGTTTTTCCATTTTTTTAATCTTGATTTACCATAAGCCCATATTGTTGGAGGCACAAAATGGATTAAAGGACATTTGTAATTAGAATTTTTAAAAGCAGTTTTCAATGACTTTGCTAATGCAAGAGAAAAACCTTTAGTATCAATTGTAATAACTATTTTTGGTTCTTCTTTTATAATAAATTTTACAAATTCATTAACATAATTTCTCAATTTTTTTAATTTTACAACAGTATTTAAAAAACCTATTACATTAAATTCTTTTATATTGTATAGAGAGTTTAAGCCTTCATTTTTCATGTGGCTTCCACCAACTCCTAAAAATTTGATGTTATTATAATTTTTTTTAACACCTCTCATTATACAGGAACCTATATAATCACCTGAGGTTTCTCCTGCTAAAATAAAAATTTTATTCTTTTTGTCTAATTTCATAATTTTATAATCAAAATTAAAATTAAAATTAAAATTTTAAATTGCAAAAATGCAAAACTTGGTCTTTTTTAAATAGTCTTTAACAATGTTGATTTCTGTAATCAAAGTACCCATTGAAGATAACACGATTGAACTAAACCCTAATTCATTACATTTTTTTATTGTTTCTAAACCTATAACTGGTAAATCCAAATTAAAATTTTGATTTAATTTAGGAATTTTTATTAAAACTGGCCCAAAATTACTGTTTTGAAAGTAATTATTATATAATTCTCCTGCTCTAATTATCATTTCATCAGTACCTTCCAATGCTTCTATTGCATATACTATAGAATTACTTACAACTACAGATTGACCAGCGTCAAATTCAGACATTTTATTAAGGAAATTACTACCAAACTTAGCATTTTGAATTACGAAATCTTTTAGTTTTTTTGAAAAAAATTCTTCTTTGTAAAAACCTTTTGTAAAAAAACAGTCCTTAAGCATGGATTTAACTGATATTATTTCAAAACCATTCTCATTAAAAAAATCTTCAATAAGATTTAAGGCCGAATTATCACCTAGAGAAAATGTTTTTTTTATTAGGTCATGAGATAATTCATCATCATGAAATTTTTCATTTGAAATTCTATTAATCTTACCAGCCATTACCAAATGGGTTATTTTATTTTTCTTCAATACTGAAATCCAACTTAACGGATCATTTAAAGAAATAACTTCAGAATTATTTTTAAATGCAGTTGTAGATGAATGATTTTCAATACACAAAACAAAAGCATCTGGGTTTTCTTTTGCAATTTGAATGGGAAAATCACCACGACCAGCAATGATAGCTATTTTCATTAGTGCTTACCCATTTTAGGGTGAACTAATGGACGGTTAAGATTTTTTTTTAGAAAAATTAATATTTCTTTTACTAATACATTTTTATTATAAGTTTCACTTACCTCTAAAAGTCTTTCATTAAACGTTCCTTCAGGAGCAAATAGAAGTCTATAAACATTTCTTAATGTCTTGATTTCATCTTTTTTAAAAGACCTCCTCTTTAAACCAACTAAATTTAAACCACTAAGATAACCTCTACTTCCAATAACTGATGTATAAGGTATAACGTCACCATCAATGGTAGTTCCAGCACCTATGATAGCATGTTTTCCAATTCTACAATATTGATGAACAGCACTTTGACCGCCTAAATAAACATAATCAGAAATTTCTACATGTCCTCCAATAACTGCATTGTTTACAAATACAACATTATTTCCTACCAAACAATCATGAGCTACATGTGATCCAACCATAAAAAATCCGTTGTCACCAATAATTGTTTTTTTAATACCAACTTTTGTACCTGGATGAACAGTTACGTGTTCTCTAAATACATTATTATTACCAACTAAAAGCTCAGTCTTTTCACCTTGATATTTCAAATGTTGAGGATTAGACCCTAGTACAGCAAAAGAATAGATCTCATTATTTAATCCAATAGTGGTATTACCATCAATTACAACATGAGAATGAATTTTAGAATTTTTTCCAATTTTAACATTTGGACCAATTATAGAATAGGCACCTATAGAAACGTTTTGGTCAATTTCACATCCATCATGAATTATTGATGTTGGATGTATATTACTCATTTTGCTTTTTCCTCATTAACAAGCATCGCTGAAAATTCTGAAGATGCTACTAATTTATTTTGGACAAAAGCTTCACCGTTAAATTTATATAAAGATCGTTTGTTAGACATAAGATTTATTTTTAAAATTAGCTCATTCCCTGGAATAACTGGTTTTCTAAACTTAGCTTTTTCTATACCAGTAAAAAAAACAAGATTATTAGAGGATAAAGATTTGTCTTGATACGACACTAAACATGCGGCAGTTTGGGCCATAGATTCTAAAATCAAAACACCAGGCATTACTGGACGCTCAGGAAAATGACCAGGGAAGTAAGGTTCATTAAATGTTACGGCTTTTATACCAGTAGCACTTTCATTAAATTTAATATCTGTTACTTTATCAATTAACAAAAGAGGATATCTATGAGGAATTAATTTAATAATATCATTATGTAAAAGTGTAATTATTTCACCTTTATCATCTTTTAAAACCATATCAGTTTTTCTTTCTTTTTTTGTAACTTAATCTTTGAGATGCTACTAATCTTTTCCAAGAGTTAATATCTTGAGCTGGACTTCCACCTATTTTGCTAGCTTTAGGAAAACTATTAAAAACTTTTGAAGCACCCGCTATGATAGATCCCTCCCCAATCTTTATATTATCTTTTACACTAACATCTCCACCTAAAATAACGTTTTTTTCTAAAACAACTGAACCAGATAAACCGACTTGACCAGCTAAAATACAAAAATCACCTATAACACAGTTATGGCCGATATGTACTTGATTATCAATCATTACATATTTACCAATTAGAGTTTTATCTATCAACCCTCTATCAATTGTACAACCAGACCCAATATTAGTACCTTCGTCAATAACAAGGCTTCCTACATGAGGGGTTAAAATTGTATTAGTGTTTTCTGGAATGAAACCAAATCCTATTTTACCTAAAACAGTGTTATGAGCTACATTTACTTTTTTATTTAAAACTGTACATTCTATAACCACACCAGCGCCAATAAAACATTCTCTTCCTACTTTACAATTTGAGGAAATAGTTACTCGTTCAGAAATATATGTATTATCTTCAATAGTGACATCTTCACAAATAATAGAATATGCGCCTATAGAAACATTCTTTCCGATCTTAGCAGTTTTATGAACTACTGCTAATGGATGAATTTTATTTTCTTCGTTATTTTGTTGATTTATGGTTACATATTTTTTTAGAATTTTTGAAAATCCCATTTTAGGATTACAAAAAGGTATTTTAATAATATTCTTATTTAAAAATTTAAAATTCTTCTCTTCAGCTATACAAATCCCAGAAGATACATTTTTAAAATTACTTTTCATATTTGTAAAAAAAGATAATTTATTTTTTTTTAAATTTTCAAATGAAACTAAATCTTCAATATAAATTTTTTCTGGATGAATGAAATGATTCTCTCTTTTGAAAACAATATCATCTTTAGATATGTTTAAAATATCTAAGATATCTAATAAATTAATATTATGATTAAATTTAAAAAATTCTTTGTTCATTTGTTTTCCTAACTATTTAGGAGAATTAATTATAATCTTCATAGATTTTGTCTTATTATTGAATAATTCAAGAACCTCGTTAGTAAAATCAATGCTTTGATTATTAAATAAAAAAACGTTTTCTTTAAGCAAAACAACATTAATATTTTTATTTATTGAAACATCCTTAATAATTTGAGCTAACAAATCCTTAATATCTTTTTGAATTTTTTGAAAAGACTTGTTCAACACAGCTCTCTCATCTTTATATTTTTTTTGGATTTTAAAAACTTCTTTTTTAAATAATTTCACTCTTTTTTTATATTCAGATTCTGTCAGCTTATTTTTATTTTTTTTTAAAATTTCCTCCTTTTGTTTAAGAAAAATTTGTTTTTGTTTAATTTTTTCATTAATTTCTTTCTCTAAAGTCAAGAATTTATTACCTAAGAGCTTCATAGCGTTTGAGCTTTTCAAAATATATCTAAAATCAATAATGCCTATTCTATCATTTACAACATTATTTGAGATATTTTGTATGTTAAGAATTCTATTTTTGTATTCATTATTGTTTATATACTTAATGTGTTGATTGTCTAATAATGTTGAAAAAACAAGAAGATCAAAAAAAAACATATAGAGTCCAATATTATAATTTAAAAACTTGTACCTATAGAAAATTGAAAGTTTTCTTCAATATCATAAGTTTCGCTTTGTATAGGAAATCCCCAAACCATTTGAAATGGTCCTACAGGCGTGTTCATTGCCAAACCAAAACCATTTGTTACCCTTGGGCTTTTGTCGTTGTAACCTCTAACGCCTGATTTATAGTCAGTTCCCCATAATGAACCAACATCAGAAAAAACAAACCATTCTAAACCGGTATCCTCAGGCATAAGTTTGTCAGATTTCAATTCAAAAGATAAATTATAAAAATTATTTCCTCCTACTGATTGATTGTTTCCTGTATCTCTTGGCCCCACTCCTGCGTTATCAAAGCCTCTTAAAGTTTTTCCACCTAAAAGAAACCGATTTGATGATGTAATTTTATCATCTATAGACGAAATAAATCCAAAACCACTTTTTAATCCTAATATATAATCACCATAGTTAATAGGGTAGAATGCTTTTATATTAAAGACAGATTTATAAAATTTTGCGTCACCACCAATTCCTGCTAAAGTATTATCAAATTTCCACCTATAACCAGATGATGGATTAAAATAACTATCACTTGTATCTTGTGATAAAGTATAAGTCATTGAAGAAGTAGTAATTTCTTTACCCTCCTCTCCAGTTTCAGATGCAGACGTGGAAGTACTAGAAGTAGTTGTTTCTGAGGTTGATAAATTATACATAATTGTCTGAGTAAAGTCATTTAAATTAAAACCAAACCCTAAATTAAATCCAGTTTTATTATTTTTTACATCCCCTTTGGAATTCTCACTTTCTTGATCATACATACCTCCGAATAAAGAAAGATGTCTATCTAGAAAATAAGGTTCTGTAATACCTATATTGTAGGTGGATTTTTGATCAGATAAATTTGCTTCAAATCGTATATTTTTCCCTTCACCAAGAAAATTTCTTTCTCTCAAACCAAGGGTAAACATTGTATTATTTAAAGAAGAATATCCAACACCAAATGTTGCAGAGCCAGTATTAATTTCTCTAACTTGAATTATTAGATCAATAGATTGAGAGTCATCAGCATCTTCTAATCTATAGTTAACTGTTTCAAAAAAACCTAGTCTTTTGAGAGAATTGATAGATGTATCTAGTTTACCTTTGTTAAAAGGATCTCCTTCTAAAAAAGATAATTCTCTTCTAATTACACTATCATTAGTTCTAGTATTACCAAGTATTATGATTTTATTTATGAATTTTTTACTTCCTTCACTAATATTATAAGTAATATCGATTAAATTTTTTTTCTTTTCAACAACAGGAACAACCCTAACAAAACTGAACCCTATGTTTTCGAAATGTTTAATTAAATATTTAGTAGACTCATCTAACGCACGTGAGTCAAAAAAATCACCTTTTTGTAAGTACAATTCTTTTAATAAATTTTTGTTATCATCAATGAGTGAAGTATTGATGTTAATTTTATCTACAGAATATCTCTGACCTTCACTAATAACAAAATTTATATTAAATCCTGAAAGATTAGGCAGAAGATCTCCTCTAGCCACTTTGACAGTAAAATCAGCATAACCTCTTTGGTTATAAAATTCTCTTAGTTTTTCTTTATCATAGTCTAAACGTTCAGGTATAAATTTATTAGAACCAAATATTTTATACCATGCATCTTCTTTTGTTGATATTGTTAATTTCAATTCAGTATCAGAAAAATTTTTATTGCCTATAAAATTAATATTTTTAACAACGAGCAATGCTCCTTCATTAATTACAAAGTTTAGATTAACCCTCCCTTCACCTATTTCAATTTTCTTAATATTTACTTCGGCTAAATAACGACCAATTTTTTGATATTCTACTTTTATTTTTTTTATTGAATCACTTAAATCATTTTTATTAAAAATATCTCTTGAATCTATAGAAATTAAATTGCTTAGTGTTTCATCATCTAACAAATCGTTTCCTGTGAAAGAAATTTCATTAATAATAGGATATTCTTCAACATTGATTAATAGAGTATAATTATCAACTTTCAAACTAACCTTGTTAAACAAACCCGAATTATATAAGTCTTTTGTAAATTTATTTAAAACATCTTTGCTAAAATTTGTATTAGGGTATTCTGGAAGAAAATTTAGAATAAATGATTTAGATATTCTTTGCGTTCCATTTATTTTAACTTTTTCAATTCTTAATTCATAAGCATAAGATAAAGAGAAATTTGCTAAAAAAATAAATATTAACAAAAATTTATTTAATAATAAAAAAATTTTTAAAAATTTAATCATGCATATATTTTATATTCTTTTTTATTAATGTATAGCATTTATATCTATAATCCTAAATCAAAAGCTGTTACTAATACCATTAATGAAATTAGAAATAAAAAACCGAATTTTAGCAAAAATAATTGTATCGAACCTGATAAAGGTTTTCCAAATATTAATTCATAAGTAAAAAGTAAAATATACCCGCCATCCAAAGCAGGTATTGGTAATAGATTTATCAGTCCTAAGTTTATAGACAAAATTGCCATTAAAAAAATTATTGACGCAAAACCTCTATCTAAACTTGTGCCAGAAATTTTTGCAATACCAATGGGACCCAATACATCTTTTTTGTCAACTTCAAGTGATAATAAAGCATTTAAACCTTTCACCCATTCAAGAGTCATGTTAATAGAATCCAAAACTCCAAACTTTAAAGCTGGTAAAATAGATAATGTAATTAATTCAGATGGCGCCGCTGTAACGCCAATCCTACCCAATATTCGTTTTGAATTTTTATCAAAAAATTCATCAGGAACAATATTAAAATAAAAAACATCATCATTTCTTAAAACCTCAAATATAAGATTAATTTTAGCACTTTTTTCAACAATATTTTTAATATCAGAAAAATTTTTTATTTTCTTATTATTTATACTTATGATTTTATCTCCAGAAATGATACCACCAATTTTTGCTGGCTTAGTTTCTAATACTTCATTAATAATTGGAGGAGAAACATATCTACCGTTAAAATAATAGAGGCTAGTAATTAAAAGTAATCCTAAAATCAAATTAGCTAAAGGCCCGGACAAAACAATCATAAATCTAGAAAATAAATTAGCTTGCAAAAAAGCACCTTTTTCTAAAAATTTTTTATCATTTTTTTTGGTAAGATTTACGAGTTCGCCTTTCATTTTTACGTAACCACCCAACGGTATTAAGGAAAATTTCCATCTAGTATTACTTCTGTCAGTATAACCAAATATTTCAGGTCCAAAACCAATCGAGAAAGACTCTACTCCTACTCCAGACTTTTTGGCGGCAAGATAATGGCCGAGTTCATGAAAAAATATCAAGGGTGTTAAAACAATAAAAAAACCAATCAAAGATGTAAAAAAACCACTCTCAATCATTTATAAAATTTCCTTTTAATAAGATTTAATGCATTCCTTCTTGCTATATTATCTATTTCAATTATATCGTCGATATTTTGGGGAATACTTGGCTTGCAAATATTTAAAGTTTCGTAAACTATATTATAGATATCTGTAAACTTAGCTTTATTTTTCAAGAAAGCATCAACAGCAATTTCATTTGAAGCATTTAGAACAATTGGAGAGCAATCAGAACTTTCAAGGACTTTCCAACCTAATTTTAATGCTGGAAATTTGTTAAAATCAGGTTCAAGAAAATTTAGATTACTAATATTATTTAATAATAATTTTTTTAGATTTAAATCTATTCTTTCAGGCCAGTTGAGAGCAACACTTAATGGTGTTATCATATCAGGAAAACCTAAGTTTGCTATAACTGAACCATCTTTATAATGAACTAAACCGTGAATAATATGTTCGGGATGAACTGTAACTTGAATTTTATCACTTTTAATATTAAAAAGCACAGAAGCTTCAATAATTTCTAATGCTTTATTAAACATAGTAGCGCTGTCAACTGATATCTTTTTGCCCATTTTCCAAACAGGATGTTTTATTGCGTCTTTTGGTTTAATATTTTTAAAATTTTCAATTGGCGTTTTTAAAAAAGGGCCTCCAGATGCGGTAAGTGTAATAAAATCAACATTATCAATATTATTTTTTTCTAGACATTGAAATATTGCACTGTGCTCAGAGTCCACTGGTAAGATCTTAACTTTTTTCTCATGACTTTTTTCCATAAAAATTTTCCCAGCAGATACTAATGTTTCTTTATTTGCAATAGCAAGATTATTTCCGGCACTGATTGCAGCAAATGCTGGATACAAACCCGACATTCCAATTATTCCTAAAATTACAATATCGCAATTTATCTTTGCTAATTCAATTAAACTAGACTGCCCCACATATAACTCATTTTTACCATTATATGATTTAGCATTTTTAGGATTTGATAATACAACATTAGGAACATCAAATTCATTAACTATTTTGCTTAATAATTCTGCGTTGTTATGAGCAGAAACACCAATTAGATTAAATCTTTCTTTGTTTTTTTTTAACAACCGCAAAGAAGACTCACCTATAGAACCAGTTGCTCCTAATAATATAATATTTTTTTTATTATCCATTTTGAAAGTTTTCAATTAATAGAAATGTATAAAAAAGGTATTACAACAAAATATCCATCTAATCTATCCATTAAACCTCCATGTCCAGGGATAAACTTTCCACTATCTTTTACTCCTATTTTTCTCTTAAAAGCAGATTCTATAAGGTCTCCAGAAAAAGCAAGAACTCCTATAAAAAAGCCATAAATTAAAGAATAGACAAAATTAAAGTTCATTAAATCCTTAATAAAATAAGAAATCAAAATAGCACAAGCAAGACCAATTATAGTACCTTCAACAGTTTTACCCTTACTTATAGTAGGAACAATTTTTCTTTTACCAAATAATTTACCTCCCAAGTATGCAAAAACATCCATAGTGCTAACTAAAATCACAGCGTATAAGATTGTATATAATCCATTCGGAGAATGCAAAATAGATATTAAAGCAAAAAAAGAGAGAATTATTAAATTTGATAAGATAAAATTGATTAATTTTGATTTTTTGTATAAAAGAAAAATGATATTGAAAAAAACAGCAATAAAAAGAAAGATAATAATATTATTAAAAAACAAATATACGATTTCTATTTCATAAATTTCAAAAATAGTGAAAAATAAAAAAATTATTTGTAGAAACAAAATTTTAAAAATTTGTATTTTTTTTAAAATTTTAGTGGTTAATTTTTCATATTCAAAAAAAACAAAGCTAAAAAAAATTGAAAAGAAAATTGAAACAAAGGGATTACCTAATGAAATTAAAGATAAAAACAAAAAAGATAATATTATAGTTGAAATAGACCTTTGTCTAAATTCTTGTACATTAACCATAGATATTATGTTTTTGAAAGGTTTAATTATCCCCACCATATTTTCTTTTTCTTTTAGAGTAATCTAAGATACAATTTTCTAATATTAATTTGTCAAAGTCAGGCCACATTTGTGATACAAACATCAACTCAGTATAAGCCAAATCCCATAGTAAAAAATTTGATAATCTCATCTCCCCACCTGTCCTTATTAATAGATCTGGGTCTGGTAAATCATTGTTTAATGTATATTTTTTAAAGTCCTTTTCACTTATTTGTTTAAAATTTTTATTGTGAATTAAAATTTTGTTGATTGCAGAAATAATATCTAATCTACCGCCGTAATTTAATGCTAAAGTTATAACAATTCCTTTATTTGATTGTGAGATATTTTGAATAATTTCTATCTTATCTTTTATTTTCTTTTCAAAAGCTGATAAATCACCAATAAATCTTACTCTAAAACTGTTTTCATTAATTTTTGAAATTGTCTGATCTAAAAATTGATTCAACAAACTCATTAAAAAAGAGATTTCTCTTTTAGATCTTTTCCAATTTTCAGTAGAGAAAACAAATAGAGTAAGAAATTTTAATTTAAACTCTTGAATATTATTTATTATATTCCATAAATTTTCAGCACCTTTTTTATGACCTTCGTAAGAAGGCAAGTTGTTAGCAGATGCCCAACGTCTATTGCCATCCATTATAATAGCTATATGGTCTAATTTCATAATTAATTGTCTAATATTTCTTTTTCTTTATTTGAAAAGACTTCATCAATGTTATTAATAATTTCATTTGTGATTTGTTGAATTAATAATTCATCTTGATGTTTTTGATCTTCACTAATATCGCCATTTTTTTGAAGCTTTCTTACATTTTCAACATAATCTCTTCTGATGTTTCTTACAGCGACTTTAGAGTTTTCAGCATATTTTGCTGCGACTTTAGTAATTTCTATTCTTCTTTCTTCAGATAAAGGTGGAATATTAATCCTAATCACATTACCTTCTACCATTGGATTAAGACCTAATGGGCTCTCTCTTATACTTTTTTCTGTCGCAGCCACTATCGAACTATCCCATACATTCACTAACAATAATCTAGGCTCTGGAACGCTAACAGTACTAACTTGGTTTATTGGCATTAGACTTCCATATGCATTTACACTTATTTGATCTAACATCGAAGAAGAAGCTCTTCCAACTCTTAGCCCACTTAAATCTTTTTTTAGAGAATCTATAGCTTTTTCCATTCTAGCTTTTATCTCATTAGATTTTAGTTCAACCATAAAAATTCCTCCTAATCAGAAATTATAGTGAAAGAACCTTCACCTTTCAAAACTTTTGTAAGGTTTTTGTTTTTGTTTATTGAACAAACTATAATTGGTATTTTATTTTCTCTAGCTAACGATATAGCTGATGCATCCATGACCTTAAGATCTTTGCTTAATACATCAAGATAATTAAGGTTTTTAAACTTAATTGCATTTTTATCTTTTTTTGGATCAGCAGAATATACACCATCAACAAGGGTTGCTTTAATAATTGCATCACAATTCATTTCCGATGCCCTAAGAGCTGCTGCTGTGTCCGTTGTAAAATATGGATTGCCGGTACCAGCAGCAAAAATCACCACCCTACCTTTTTCCATATGCCTCTTTGCTCTCCTTCTAATATATTGCTCACAAACTGCAGAAATTGGCAGAGCTGACTGGACTCTTGTTTGAATTCCAATTTTTTCCATAGCATTTTGAATTGCTAAGCTATTCATAACGGTAGCTAGCATACCCATGTAATCTCCAGTAGCTCTGTCCATGCCGTTTTGAGTATTTGATATACCTCTATAGATATTCCCACCACCAACTACTATACATAACTGAACACCTAATTTAACAACTTCATGAATTTGATTTGCAAATGATTTTACAACTGAAGAATTTATACCAAAAGAATCTTCTCCCATCAGAGACTCACCGGATATTTTGAGAAGAATTTTTTTCCAATTAAAATTATTCAAAACTATTCCTGAAATTTTTTTAGCACTATATACCAGCTGTCGCAGCAACTTCAGCCGCAAAATCATTTTCAGCCACTTCTATACCTTCACCTAATTTTAATATTTTAAAATTCTTGATTTTTACTTCAGTTCCAAGATCATTAGATAATTTCTTAATGACATCTTTGATTTTAGTTTCACCATCAATTACTGACACTTGTTCATTTAAAACAACTTCTTGATAAAATTTTTGCAATCTCCCTTGAACCATTTTTTCTGCAATTTCTTTAGGCTTTCCAGTTGACATTGCTTGATCAATTAAAACTTCTTTTTCTCTTTTTACTAAATCGCTATCAAGATCGTCAATATTTAGCGCTTTAGGAGAGGTAGCTGCAATATGCATAGCAATTTGTCTACCTACATCTAATAATTGATTTTGTTTAGCTTGACACTCAAAAGCAACAATTACTCCTAATTTTCCAAGGTCCTCTGTAATTTTATTGTGAATATATGAAACTATAACTCCCTTAGACACCTCAAGGTATTCTACTCTCCTAATATTAATGTTTTCACCAATAGTAGCAATGTTGTTATTAAGTTCTTGATCTACAGATCTACCTGTGTCAGGAAAAGGTAATTTTTTAAGAGCATTAACGTCAGATTTATGTGAAAGAACTAAATTACTGCAATTTTTTACAAAGTTTTGGAATAATTCATTTCTTGCTACAAAGTCAGTTTCAGAGTTGATCTCTACCATTGCGCCTTGAAGTTCATTTGTACTTATGCCTATTAAGCCTTCAGCTGCAACTCTATTAGATTTTTTTGCAACAGCAGATAAGCCTTGTTTTCTAAGCCAATCGATTGCATCTTCCATGTTTCCATTAGATTCAACTAAAGCTTTTTTACAGTCCATCATGCCTGCACCACTTTTTTCTCTTAATTCTTTAACCATCGATGCTGACAAAGTCATTTTTTTTCCTTTCTAATTTTCTAGTAGGCACTATCAAGCTTACATGTGAATATTTAACTTATTTAAACATTTTTGATAGGTATAACTTAGTTTGCAACTTCTTCAGTAGAAGTGCTTAAATCAATATTTTCGTTATTTTCACTTAGATTAACCTCGTGTACATTTTCTTCGGTTGGAACGTCATCTGCTATTTTTTCTTCTGCTAAATCTTGTGTCTCACCAATATCGACACCACTCTCCTCTAAATTAGTCTCTAACCCCTTCAATACTGAAGCAGCGATTAAATCACAGTACAGAGAGATTGCTCTTAATGCGTCATCATTTCCAGGTATAGGGTAATCAACATTAGATGGATTGGTATTAGTGTCACATATGGCAATAACTGGTATATTCAAGTTGTTAGCTTCCAAAACTGCAATAGCCTCTTTGTTTATATCTATTACAAATAATGCGTCTGGAATACCGTTCATATTTTTAATACCACCTAAGGTTAAATCTAGCTTTTCCTTTTGCCTTTCTATATTAAGTCTTTCTTTCTTTGTTAAACTATTAATTTCCTCAGATGAAATTCTATCTTCTAAATTTTTGAGTTTTTTAATAGATTTAGAAACGGTCTCCCAATTCGTTAACATGCCACCTAACCATCTATGATTAACATAATATTGACCACAGTTAGTGGCTGCTTGTGCAATCAGATCAGAGGCTGAACGTTTTGTTCCTACAAATAAAAATTTTCCTCCATTTTTGGCAATTGATTGAATGGCTTCTAATGCTTCATACAACATAGGAACAGTTTTTTCTAAATTAATGATATGAATGCTATTTCTTTTGCCAAAAATGTATGGTGCCATTTTAGGGTTCCATCTTCTAGTATGATGACCAAAATGAACCCCAGCTTCCAGCAATTGACGCATTGTAAAAGTAGGTATTGACATAAATAATCCTTTTACCGGTTAATGTTATAGTAATGTTTACGAACACCGGATGGTTTTAAAACCAAACATTACACAAGATTTAAATTTTTTAGATTACTTTCATTGATTTTGCAAGTTTTAAAATTAATAGAAAATCAAGAAAATTTGAAACGATCAATTCCACTTATTTTTGACAGATCATTAATAAATTTAGATGATAATTTTATATTTTCTTTGATTTTAATTTCAACCTGCTGTTCTTTATTAGAAGTATTAATTAAAATATCTGAATGTCCAACTTCCAAAATTTTTAGCAATGGAACAAGTTTATCTAAATGTTTGTTAGTATTTGTAAATAAGGTAATATTGTATTTCTTATCTGAGATATAATCATTCAACAAATGTATCCTTTTAGCATTAATTCTAGAAGTTTGATTGTTTTCATTTTTAATTTCAGCATCAATCAAAATTAGATTTTTTTCTATTAAATAATCTTCATATTTCATCAATACATCTGAAAATATATTTATCTCCAGGGAACCACTTAAATCATTTAACTGAATTGATACCCATCTACCTCTAGGAGATTGTCTTTTTTGAATTTTAGAAATCTGACCGCATAACTTTAAATTCTGTTTGATATATTTTTCAGGTTCCTTAAGTATTTCAATACTTCTTATAACGTTCATTTTTATTAAAATGTTTGAATAACTATCTAATGGATGAGCTGATAAATATAATCCAAGAGATAAAAATTCATTATTTATACTTTGTTGAAAACTCCACTCTGTAGAATCTTGAAGATTTAAAAGTAGCCTATTAGAATCATTATTATTAAAAAGATTTGATTGCTGAGAGACTTTTTCTTTTTCTATTGAATGTGAATAATTCAACATTAAATCAATAGATATACATAATTTGTTCCTATTAGCTTCAATGATGTCAAAAGCTCCAGATTTTATAAGATTTTCAAATGATTTTTTTGTAATTAAACCGTAAGGCACCCTATTTAAAAAATCGTCAATATTTTTAAATTCACCATCTTTATCTCTAATCTGCACAACTTTTTTAATAGCTTCGGTTCCAACATTTTTTATAGAAGATAATGAGTATCTAATACCAAATTCACTAGAAGAAATATCTTCAATAAGAAACTCATAACTACTTTTATTAATACATGGTTGTAATATTTTCAAACCTAGTTTTTTGGCATCCTCTACAAATAAAGATAATTTTTCAGTATTATTATTTTCCACAGTCATCATAGAAACAAAAAACTCATGAATATAATTGGTTTTTACCCAGGCAGTTTGGTAGGCAATTAGAGCATAAGCAGCAGCATGAGATTTATTAAAACCATATCCAGCAAATGCTGCGATTTGATCAAAAATTTCATTTGCTTTTTCTACACTAATTCCTCTTTTTTTTGTGCCGTTTAAAAAAAATTTTTTTTGTTCAGCCATTTCTTCTTTGTCTTTTTTACCCATCGCTCTTCTTAAAATATCCGCTTTACCCAGTGAGAAATCAGCTAATATTTGTGCAGCTCTTAAAACTTGCTCTTGATAGATAAATATTCCATGTGTTTCTTCTAAAATAGTTTCTAAATTAGGATGCATATAAACTATATTTTCTTTGCCATGTTTTCTATTTATATAACTTGGAATATTTTCCATTGGACCTGGTCTATATAACGATACAACAGCAATTATATCCTCAAATCTGTCTGGTTTTAATCCAATTAAAACATCTTTCATTCCAGCAGATTCTAACTGAAATATACCAGTGGTAGAGCCAGTTGATAACATTTCATATGTTTTTTTATCATTTAACGAAATCTTACTAAGATCAAAATTTTTATCTTTAAGCCTTATTAGAGCTTCAGCTTTAGAAAGAAAAGTTAAGGTTTTTAAACCAAGAAAATCAAATTTTACAAGCCCAGCTTTCTCAACAAATTTCATATTAAATTGTGTGGCGGGAATTTCATCTTCATTAAACTTGTATAACGGAAGTAATTCATAAAGTGGCTTATCTCCAATAACCAAGCCTGCTGCATGTGTGGAAACATGCCTGTTTAAACCTTCAACATTAGTGGCAGTTTCAATTAAATTTTGTACTTGTTCATTTTTTACTATTTCGTTCTTAAGTACATCATTTGTGTCAATAGCTTCTTGAATTGTAATTGGTTTAGAAGGAACAAAAGGTATTAATTTTGCAATTTTATCCACTTGACCATAAGGCATCTCTAATACTCTTCCAACATCTCTAATAGCTGCTTTTGCTTGAAGACTTCCAAAAGTAATTATTTGAGCAACCTTATCTTTTCCATATCTATTTCTAACATAGTCAATCACTTCTTCTCTTCTATCTTGACAGAAATCAATATCAAAATCAGGCATTGAAATTCGCTCTGGATTTAGAAAACGTTCAAACAACAAGCCCCATCTTATTGGATCAAGGTCTGTAATACTCAATGACCAAGCGACTATTGAACCTGCCCCAGATCCACGACCTGGACCGACTGGAATATCATTTTCTTTTGCCCATTTTATAAAATCGTAAACAATTAAAAAATATCCTGCAAAACCCATCTCATTAATTATTTTAAGTTCTTTATCAAGACGATTTTTATAATTAATTTTTTCATCATCCGTAAATTTAGTTGTTGATAAATTAAATCTTTCAACCAAACCCTTAAAGGATATTTTTAAGAGATAATCAGCCTCGGAAATATTTTCTAAACCAGGGTATTTTGGCAATATAGGATTTATTTCTTTTAAAAAGAAAGAACATCTTTTAGCAATTACTATAGTATTTTCAATAGCTTCCGGAATATCTTTAAATAATGATATCATTTTTTTGGGGTCTTTTAGATAATGTTCTTTAGTCAGCATTCTTCTATTATCAGATGAAATTGTAAGCCCCTTATCAATGCAGGTTAATACCTGATGGGCTTCAAATTTATCTTCATTTTGGAAAAAACAATCGTTTGTTGCAACTAAAGGAACATCATATTCATATGCAAGATCTATTAAATTTTTTTCAGCAATTAATTGGCTTTTAATGCCATGTCTTTGGAGCTCAACATATAAATTATCATTAAAAATATTTTTTAAATATTTTAAACGCTCTTTTACTAATTTTAAGTTATTTAAAGAAGCTGGTTTTCCCAAAAATCCATTTTCAACACCTCCAGTTAGAAGTAAAAGTCCATCTCTATATTTTTCTAATTCAATTCCATCTATAAACTTTTCATAATTTTCATTACTCGAAAATGAATTAGTTAAAAAAAGTAAATTTTTATAACCTTTTTCATTTTTAGCTAGTAAAACAACTTCTCCAGTATCTTTATCATCTTTTCCATTTTGACTAATATTCATTTGAATTCCAATTATAGGTTGGATACCATAGGAAGTCATTTTTAGAGAAAATTCTAAAGCTCCAAAAAGATTATTTGTATCAGTAATTGCTATTGCTGGTTGGTTGTTTTCAATACAAAACTTTGATAAATCCTCGAAGGATAACATTCCTTCAGCAAGAGAAAAATTTGAGTGTAATCGTAAGTGAATAAATAAATTTTTCATTTTTAAAATTTAATTTTAAAATTATTCATCGAAAACAGAACCATTTTTTAAAACTATTTTTCTGTCCATTAGTTTTGCTAAATCACTATTATGTGTAGCAAAAATACAACCTATGTCTAATGACTTAACTAATTCGTATAAAATTTCAAATACGTTTTTAGCACTAATAGCATCCAAATTTCCTGTAGGTTCGTCAGCTAAGATTAAATTAGGAGAATTAGACAATGCTCTTGCAATAGCAACTCTTTGAGCCTCTCCACCAGACAATTTTGCAGGTCTAAATTCAAGTCTGTTCTTCAAACCAAGAGCTAATAATATTTCTTTAGATTTTTTTTCTGCTTCAATTTTAGATTTCCCCATAATCAGTTGTGGTAACATAACATTCTCTAAAGCAGAAAATTCTTGAAAAAGACGATGTGACTGAAAGATAAATCCAATCTCAGCCCCTCTTATATATGTTTTACTGTCTTCACTTAATTTTGTACAATCACAGCCACTTAAACTAATTGATCCAAATGTGGGTTTTTCGAGCAAACCTGCGATATTTAATAAAGTTGATTTTCCAGTTCCACTAGGTCCAATTAATGAAATCATTTCACCTTTCAAAACTCTAATATTTATGTCATTTAAAACTCTAATCTTTTGTGAATCTTGGTTATAAATATGAGAAATATTCTTTAAAATTAATAAATCTTTATTATCTAAAACACTATTCATATCGCAATGCCTCCGCTGGAGATATTTTTGATGCTTTCCAAGCAGGAAACATGCTTGCTATTAAAGTTAGGGTAATAGATAATCCCATAACAATTAAAACTTCATTAAAATTAATATTTGAAGGTAAAGTAGATAAAAAATAAATCTGAGGAGAGAATAATTCTTGTCCAAAAAGAGATGATACAAAATTTCTGATTGTTTCAATATTTATAGATACAATAGTGCCTAAAATTGCTCCTATAATTGTACCTATAATACCTATAATAGAACCTGTTAATATAAAAATTCTTATTATAAAATGTTTAGAAGCACCCATTGTTCTCATAAGAGCTATATCTGACTTTTTTGTTTGAACTAGCATTATCATGGATGATATTATATTGAACGTTGCCACAAGAATTATTAACGTCAATATCACAAACATTACGTTTTTTTCTACATCAAGAGCATTCATAAAAGATGAGTTTCTTTTTTTCCAATCAATTATTGTCAAATTTTCATCTAATTTAGAAATTAAATCATCATAAACATTTTGAGTTGTTTTGGAATTTTTTAAAAAAATTTCAATGCCATGAGCAATTTTATTTATTGATAGAAATTTTTCAGCTTTTTCCCATGGTATAAAAATAAAGTTATTGTCATATTCATACATACCAACATCAAAAAAACCACCAACCATAAAGTTTTGCTTGATTGGCAATACACCAATTGCAGTCTCCATAACATTCGGAGAAATAAGCGATATATAATCACCTACTCTCAAATTTAATCTTTGAGCAAGCCTATATCCTAATATTATATTTTGTTTTATTTTAAAATTATCAATAGCTGTGTTATCAAGAGACTTCCATAGTAATTTTTTAGCAGGTAAATCTGACCATTTTGTACCTCTAATAATAATCCCTGAGATAGAGTTCCTAGTTTTGGCAAGAGCTTGCCCTTCCAAATACGGTGTGACAGCAACAACATTTTGTGTGTCTGAAATTTGACTAACTATTTTATTATAATTTTCAATTGATAATCCATTTTTTTTATAAACGATTAAATGACCATTTATTCCTAATATTCTGTCAACTAATTCCGTTCGAAAACCATTCATCACGGACATTACTACAATTAAAGTGGCTACACCTAAAACAATGCCAATAAGAGAAAACCAGGCTGAAACTGAGATAAAACCCTCAACTCGCCTAGATTTAATATACCTTAAGGCAATAGTTCTTTCGGTTTCATTAAAAATAAAATTTCTCATGGGCTTCATTGATTAGTTTGAACAAAATTCAGTAGTTCATCGCAAGATAATCTGGAGATATCTCCACTTTTCCTACACTTTAAATCATATAATTGATCTTTTATTCCCTTCGGTCCAATTATAATTTGATATGGCAAACCAATTAAATCTGCTCTAGCGAGTTTGGTGCCAGCCCTTTCATCAGTATCATCATACAATACTTTTATTTCATTATTATTCATAGCATTATAAATTTCTGAACAAATTTTATCACAATCAATATCACCACATTTTAAATTAATTATGTTATAATCCCAAGGGGTTACTTCTTTGGGCCAAATTATACCCTTCTGATCATGATTTGCTTCAATAACAGCGCCGACCAACCTAGATAGACCCACACCATATGAGCCCATGAAAACTGGAATATTCTCTCCCACCCTATCTGATATGGTAGCTTTCATGGGCAAAGAATATTTTTGTCCAAAATGAAAAATATGACCTACCTCAATACCTCTAGTTTTAATTAAGGTATTATTTTTATTATCAAAATTACTTGCATCGTGCTTTTCTTCTGTAGCAGCATATAGAGAGGTAAATTTATTTACTTCTTCTTGAAGATTGTCATTATAATTAATGTTCAAAAGTGAACCTTCAATATTTAATAATTGTTTATCTACGTAAACTTCACTTTCACCAGTATCAGCTAAAATAATAAATTCATGACTTAAATCTCCTCCAATTGGGCCAGTATCAGCTTTCATTGGTATTGCTTTTAAACCCATTTTTTTAAATAACTGCATATAAGCTATGAACATTATATTGTATGATTTAATAGAATTTTTGTAGTCAAAATCAAATGAATATGCGTCTTTCATTAAAAATTCTCTTCCTCTCATAACACCAAATCTTGGTCTTAGCTCATCTCTAAATTTCCATTGAATGTGAAAAAGGTTTAATGGTAATTCTTTATAACTATTTACGTGAGTTCTAAATATTTCTGTTACTAGCTCTTCATTAGTTGGCCCATATAATAAATTTCTATTATTTCTGTCTTTAATACGAAGCATTTCTTTACCATAATCATCGTATCTTCCAGATTCTTCCCAGATCTCAGCAGATTGAACTGTAGGCATTAAAATCTCATTAGCACCTGCTTTTATCATTTCTTGTCTACAAATTTCTGTGATTTTTTCTAAAACAATTTTACCAAGGGGTAACCATGAATAAATTCCAGAAGCTGACTGTTGTATCATGCCAGCTCTAAGCATATAAATATGTGATATAATTTCAGCTTCTTTTGGATTTTCCTTTAAAACAGGAAGAAAAAATCTTGTTAATAACATTTTATTTGTTTTCCTAATAGGTTTATATCTAAAATTAAATTAAAACTAATTTGATTGATAGTTTATACCAGTATAAATTACAACTTATGTAATTATTAACAGGACATCAACATGAAACAATGGTCAAATAAACAATTTTCTATAGATAGTTTTCCAAGAATAAGAATGAGAAGAAATCGTTTATCAGAATTTTCTAGAAGACTTATGTCTGAAAATAATTTGTCAGTTAATGACTTAATTTATCCAATTTTTATTACTTATGGATCAAACATTAAAGAAGAAATAAGTTCCATGCCTGGAATTTATAGATATTCTTTAGATTTACTTCACAAAGAAATTGAATATATTTCTTCTTTAAATATTCCTGCAATTGCATTATTTCCAAAAATTGAAAATGAATTAAAAACACCTGATGGAAAAGAAGCCCTAAATAAAAATAATTTAATATGCAAAGCTATTAAGATTTCAAAAAAAGTTAACCCAGATCTAGGTGTTATAACTGATGTTGCACTAGATCCTTATACAGATCATGGCCATGATGGTATAATAAAAGAAGATCAAATTGATAATGACTTAACACTAGATATTCTATGCAAACAGGCTATTGTGCAGGCAGAAGCTGGATGTGATATTATAGCGCCTAGTGATATGATGGATGGAAGAGTTGGAGCAATTAGAGATACTTTAGATGAACATGGACTTATTAATGTTCAAATAATGTCATATGCTGCTAAATATGCATCATCATTTTATGGTCCTTTTAGAGATGCCGTAGGTTCAGCAGTCAATTTATCAAATAAATCAAAAAAAAGTTATCAAATGGACCCAGCAAATTCAGCAGAAGCATTAAGAGAAATTAGACTTGATATTAATGAAGGTGCAGACATGATAATAATTAAACCAGGAATGCCTTATTTAGATATTATTAGTAAAGCAAAAACTGAGTTAAGTTTTCCTGTTATTGCCTATCAAGTATCTGGAGAGTATTCAATGATAAAAGGTGCAATTCAAAATGGCTGGTTCGACGAAGAAAAAATTATATTTGAAACCATGATGTGTTTTAAAAGAGCTGGCTGTGATGGAATAATAACTTATTTTGCTCCATTAGTTGCAAAAATATTAATTAATAAAACCTTATAAAAATTAGCAAACAAGTCGTATTTGAAATTATGATTGATATAAAACCTAAAAACGTTCTAGAGCAACCTATTTACATGCTTACAAAAGCAACTTCATGTCCATATTTAATTGGAAAAGTTGAAAAAAGAATAGCTACAGATATCTCTTACAATAAAAATATATATGAAGAGCTTTCTATAAATGGTTTTAGAAGAGTTGAAAATTGGATGTACAGACCAGTATGTGACAATTGTAGCGCCTGTAAATCTTATAGAGTAGACATACAAAATTTTAAAATAACAAAAAGCTTAAAAAGAATTTCCAAAAATTTTGAAAATTTTAGTTTTAATTTAGTTAAGAACATCTCAACTAAAGAACATTTTGATCTTTTTAAAAAATATCAATTAGAAAGACACCCTGGTGGATCTATGTCAGATATGGATGAAGATGAATTTACTTCAATGATAGAAACATCACCAATAAAAACTTCACTTTTAGAATTTAGAGATAAATCTAAAAATTTAACAGGGGTTATTCTTTTAGATATTGATAAAAAAAACTTATCAGCTGTATATAGTTTTTTTGATCCAGAATTTAATAAATTTGGTTTAGGAAATTATATGATTATGCAATGCTTGTTATATGGGAAGAGTAAAAAATATGAGTTTTTGTACCTTGGTTATTATATTGAAGAGTTAACAAGTATGTCATACAAATCCAGGTTTAAGCCAGGACAAATATTAAAGAATAATGATTGGGAAAATTTTTAACTTTATCCTCCAATAGCTGATCCATCGCTCCTTAAATCATACCCTCCTTCTTTCAGACCATTGGGATAACACACTAAAGCACCTGCATGACCCATAATTTCTTCAAATGCTCCTACCTTTTCAACAATATGACCCATAGATTTTAATTTATCAATAGTATCAGTAGAAAAACGCTCTTCAATTTTTAATGAAGTCGTTTCCTCACCCCATGTTTTGCCTAAGAGCCATCTTGGTTCGTTAACTGCATTCTGTAGGTTTAAATTTTGAACATTATATCTATAAAATATTGTAGCTTGTGTCTGTGGTTGCCCTTCTCCACCCATAGTCCCGTATGACATTACCCTACCATCATCGAAATGAGCTAATGCTGGTTGAATTGTGTGAAATGGTTTTCTACCAGGTAATAAATGATTATGATTTTTTAGATCAAGAGAAAAGCTTATCCCTCTATTTTGCATTGTTATACCAGTATTAGGTAAAACTAAACCTGATCCAAACTCCCAATAAATACTTTGTATAAAACTTATAGTATTTCCATATGTATCAGTGGCACCTAACCAAACTGTATCACCGCCTGGAGAAGACGCAGGCCAAGGTGTAGCTTTTTCAAAATTAATTTCCTCAGCTAATTTTTTAATAAAATCTTTTGTTAAAAATTCACTAACATGAAAGCTCATATATCTCGGATCAGAAATATATTCGTCTCTTATCTTAAAAACTGATTTTGTTATCTCAACAATATTATGGATTAATTCAACATCATTTTTGCAAGTAATTGATAATTCATCTAGCAATCCTAAAATTAATATAGATGCTAATCCTTGAGTGGGTGGTGGTAAGTTAAATAATTTAGCATCTTTAATTTTTAATTCTAAGGGATCTACAAAAGTTGCTTTATAATTTTTAAAATCTTCTGAACTTAATGGAGATCCTAAATTATTTAAATCAGAAATGATTTTACTAAAGACTTCACCTGCATAAAAGTCCTCTAACCCATTTTTTATAAGGCAGGAAAAAGTATTCGACAAATTTGGAATAATTAATTTATCTCCAACATTTGGAATTTTTCCATTTTTTAAATAAACATCTTTGAAACCTACAAGATCAACAAGCTGATTTAATTTTGATTTTAAATTATTTCTTAAAGTATTAGTAACAGCAATTCCTTCTTTAGCAGCTTGTTCAGCATCAAACAAAAGTCTACTTATTGGAATTTTACCTCCTAAATTTTTAACACTAAAATCATATGCAAGTTTCCAACCTGCTACAGCGCCTGGAACAGTTAAAGCCGACAGTGGTCCTCGTGATGGAATAGTGTTAAAACCTAGTTTTTTATAAAAGTCTATATTTATATTATTAGATGCTGGTCCACAGGAATCAATTGCATGAACATTTTTGTTTTTGTCAGAAATTAACCAGAAATTATCACCACCCATAGAATTCATATGAGGATATACAACTGATATCATTGCAGCAGAAGCAATCATAGCTTCAACAACATTACCACCTTCCTTTAATATATCAGATCCAGTTTTTGTTGCTAAATGATGAGGAGCAATCATCATATAGTTATAAGAAAGTTTTGAAGAAAGCATACTAATGCCTATCAAAAATATAAGGACAAATCACGGTGATCAGATTTACAGCCTGCTAAAAACAAAGCAATATCTTTAGGAATTTTTTGCTGTTGTCTTAATCCTATTGTAAATTTTGTATTATTAAGAAATAATGATAAAGCGTCGATTACTTTATTATCAATTTTTTTAAGATCACTATATTTTTTTTCATACTCTGCGAAAGAAAGATTAAAATCTTTTACAACTTTTTTATAATTTACTTTTTTCTTCTTTAAATTTCTAGACACTTTTGAGAGTTTGGATATAATATTTGAATTATCGGGTAAACGTGAAACCTTTTTAGACAAAACTTTAATTTCTTTTGATAAAGATTTAGGCTCACTTATCTCTAATATATTGCTAAATTTTTTAAACTCATCTCTAAACATATAAAATTCATTTCTTGATAATAAAATGTAAAGCAGTGTTGTCATTTCGTCATACGAATTATCCATTGCTCTTCTATATTTAGTACGATTTAAATTTTCTTCTTTTATTAATTTCTGAAAATTTTTATAGGTATCAGACCAATTTTTTGGAAAATCTCTTTTTTCAATTTGAATATCATTTTTAAGTTTTTCAATTTCTGATTTAAAAAATGAAATTCTTTGTTTATCATCATTTTCAATTCTTGAAATGATTGTTTCATTATTTTTAATTAAAGATTCAAGTTCTCTAATATTTTTTTCTTTATTTCTTACTGTTTTTAATAATGGCAAATAATTTATAGATTGATCTTGTATTTTAGCTTCAATTTCAAATGCTTTTTTTAAGTTCAATAAACCACTTTCAATTGAATTAATGGAGTTTGTAATTGTAGTGTAATATTTCTTAGGCATAGAGGACAAATCAGCTTTAGATAAATTTGTAACTGAGAGTTTTGTTAAACTATTAGAATTTAATACATTGTCTTTCATATATTTTTCTGTACACAATTGTAATTTTGGGTTCTTTGGAGGAGGAGATGTCTCTGAAAGAAAATTTAGTCTATTTGGTAAGTAATTAACTAAAAATGGGTATGAGCCAACAACTGCTAAAGCTATTAATTGTAAAGTTATAAATGGCACAACACCTTTATACATTTGGATAGTCTTAACTGCTTTTGAAGCAACACCTCTTAAATAAAACAAAGCAAAACCAAAAGGAGGAGTTAAAAAAGAGGTCTGAATATTTAGACCAATCATTACCCCTAACCATACAGCTGTTATATTTGCTGAAGGATCCGCAAGTAGAATAGGTGCGACAATTGGCACTACTACAACTGCAATTTCAATAAAATCTAGGAAAAAACCCAGTATAAAAATTACTATCATTACAATAACAAATTTTGACCAAAAACCACCAGGCAGAGAATTTAAATATTCTTTTACAAGTTCTTCTCCTCCAAACGCTCTAAACGCGGCTGTAAGCATAGCAGCACCCAAAAGAATGATAAAAACTAAAGAAGTTGTTTTGGCTGTTTCCATCATTACACCTTGCATAGTATTATTTAGCTTAAATAGTCTCCAACTGCTCCATCCAAGGGCAAATAATAAAATAAAAGATCCTAAAACACCTATGAAAATACCTATTTTATCCTCAAACGTATTTATAAGTTTTACATTCATCGTATAATTGCCGACTGCATATGCCAAAAGTAATATTGCAATTAAAACTAATATTGCTGGATACAAAGAGGATTTTTTTCCTTCTGTTTGCCTGTAACCAGCCATTATAATAGCACCGGCCGCACCTATTGCGCCAGCCTGATTCACAGTGGCAATTCCAGTAATAATTGAGCCTAACACTAATATAATTAATGTTAATGGAGGTATTAATATCAACATTACATTTAGCCAGAATTTTTTGTCCATTTTACCTTCATATGGAACTGAGGGGGCGCTTTTAGGTGAAACAAAAGCTAATAACAAAATAAAAAGCATATATATGCCTACAAGCAAAATACCTGGAAGAAAAGCACCTAAAAACATTTCTCCTGCGCTAGTGGATACAACATCAAATACTGACGGCATTGATATTTGTCCTGTTGCTTCTTTATAAAGAGCTTTTCTCATAGTACTAGCTTGATCCGAGGCTGTTGCAAGTTGATCAGCTAAAATAATTAAGACAATAGACGGAGGAATGATTTGTCCTAAGGTTCCAGATGCAGCTATTGTTCCAGTAGCAAGAGGTGCAGAATATTTATTTCTAAGCATAGCTGGCAAAGATATTAATCCCATTGCTACGACGGTTGCACCAACAATTCCAGTTGTAGCAGCCAGTAATGCTCCAACAAAAACGACTGAAATTCCTAAACCACCACGAACAGGGCCAAAAAGTTGTGCCATGGTTACTAACAAATCTTCAGCAATTTTAGATCTTTGTAGCATTAAGCCCATAAAAATAAACAAAGGTATGGCTATTAATGTGTCTCTTTCAACCTCCCAATAAACACCTCTCAGGTTTGTTACTCCAGCAGACAACCACTCAGATGCCCCACCAGAATAAAAATATGCATCCGTGTTATTTTCAAATAAATATCCAAAAAGAGCAGCAACACCTATAGAAATTATAGCTGAACCAGGTAA
Organism: uncultured SAR116 cluster alpha proteobacterium; assembly: GCA_902542765.1. Taxonomy (GTDB): domain Bacteria; phylum Pseudomonadota; class Alphaproteobacteria; order Puniceispirillales; family Marisalimonadaceae; genus Marisalimonas. Next base: position 51,496 of record CACBVW010000004.1, read on the forward strand.
AGCAAAAGCAACTGGGAAACCTGATCCAAGAGAAATGGCCATCAAAATTATTAATAATACTAAAAATAAAAGTTCCATTTACTAATGTCCTAACTGATCTTCTATAATTCGTTTACCTTTTTCACCATGATAATCAGCAAGAGATTCAAAAAAATAACTTATAAATTGAATCAGCATTGTTAAACCAAAAATACCCAGAAACATAGCAAGATGGTATTTTATAAACATACCGACACTACCCTGTTGTGTTATTTCAAAATTTAGAACTGGACTATTAATTATTGATTGTTTCCCGTTAAATCCTATAAATATGATTGTCAATGAGGTGGATACACCAAGAGTTATTGATCCAATTGAATTAACAAGACCTTTTGTTCTATCTTTAAGTCCTTGATATAAAATATCTACCCTAACATGACCTTCATCATAAAGTGTATATGCAGATGCAAATAAAAATAATCCTGCATACCAATAACGTACAAGATCTCCCATAAATGTTTGTTCATATGAAAAAATAAATCTGGTAATAACTATAACAAGTTCACTTAACACAATTAAAAGAGATAACCAGTGAAAACCTAATGTTCTTGTAAATAAGCCAAGAATAAAACCAATTATAATTAATGGAATGTGTATATAAGTACCAACAAAAACGGGTCTTGTGAATTGAGCTGTAATACTTTTTGTTAAGAAAAGGTCAAAGATTTTTTCAACTCTTAAGAAAGCAATCGAAATATCAACTATCCCTATTAAAAAAATTACCCAAAAACAAGAACGAATAATGTAGATATTCAAATTATGTAAAAATTTAGCATCAATTCTTAGGGATTGGTTCTTATATTTAGGTATAAAATAAAAAACAAGACATAAGGAAAATAAATAAATCACTAACTCAATTAATGGGAACAGTGAAAAACCGTTAATCAAAGATAAAATGCCAGGAAATTGGAAGCCGACCATTAATATATTGTCAATCAAAAAAGCAAATATAATCGCTAATGTTGACCACCCAAATAATCGGTAATAAGTATAAATATTTTTATCCATTTTTTGAATAGAGGTCAGCTTTTAGCTGACCTCTAGTTATTATTTTATGAAAGTCCTAAGACTCTATTTCTTTGGTTGACATATGATATTTCAAACTTTGCCATCATACTTCCACATTCTTTTAAAAATGCTTGATAGGCATCATCTATTTCTTTGGCTAATGCAGAATGATTTCTTGTTTCTTCAAAAACTTCTGCCGCAGCCTCTCCAAATGAATCCCATACATCATCATTAAATGATTTTACCTTAGTACCATGTTCATTAATGAGTTTTGCAAGGTATTCACCATTTTTAGCACATGTTTCTTCGTATTGAGCTGCATGTTCTTCCATAGAAGCAGCAGTAATGAGAGCCTTTTCATTATCTGTTAGCTTACCCCAGAAACTTGCATTAAATGCTAAAGCTAGACATGAGCCTGGCTCATGCATACCACCTGTGTAGTAATATTTAGCAGCTTCATAAAATTTCATGAAATAATCATTGTAAGGACCTACCCACTCTGTAGCATCAATTGAGCCTGATACTAAATTTTCATATATTTGTCCACCTGGTAATGAAACTGGAGAAGCGCCTAATTTTGACATTACTGTACCACCTAATCCAGGAATTCGCATTTTAAGTCCTTTTAGATCTTCACTAGAGTTGATTTCTTTATTAAACCATCCACCAGCTTGCGTGCCAGTTCCACCACATGGAAGTGCTTTTAAACCAAACTCACCTGACATTTTATCCCAGAGCTGTTGTCCACCACCAAACTTAATCCAAGCATTCCATTCAACAGTAGTCATACCAAATGGTACAGCTGTAAAATAAGCAAAACCAGGATGTTTACCTTTCCAATAATAATCTGCAGCAATGTAAGCTTGTGAATTTCCAGATGCAACTTCGTCAAAAACGTCAAATGCTCCAACTTTTTCACCTGCGGCAAAGTAATTAACCTTTAATTTACCTTTAGATAACTCTGTTATTCTAGCTGATAATCTTTGAGCTGATAATCCTAAACCTGGAAAATCTCTTGGCCAAGTTGATACTATATTAATCTCTTTATGGCCTCCTGCAACAGCTGGTGCAGATAATGCAGATGCGCTAGCAACACCAGCTACCACGCCAACACCTGCTTTAGATATAAAATCTCTACGTTTCATTAAACGTCCTCCCTATTAAGTATTAATTTGAAATAATATTTACATTACTACACAAAAAAAATGTTAATAAAAGATATTTATTACATAACAATCAAATATATTAATTTTAATTAAAATCGCTTAAAGATTGATCAAAATTAAATTCATTTGTTTGAAAGTTTAAAACTAATTAAAAATGGGTGGTCTTGGAAAGCCATTAGGAACCATCCTACCTGCACCACCCCTTTTACCCTGCCATGTTAATAAATCTTTTTCTTTTCTCTGACGTCCACCAGTCATTTTCCAAATTATTCCATCTTCTTTATTAAATGTAGTTATATCAGACAACGTACCATCTTTATATCTTTGAAGAATAACACCTTTTCCTTTATTTAATTCTGGAACTTCATCTACTGAATACACCAATAATTTTCTATTATTACCAACAACAGCAATAGTATCTCCTTCAATTTTTTTACACACTATTGCTTTGTTATCGCCTTTGACATTTAATATTTGTTTTCCAGATTTTGTCTGTGCAACAATATTAGAAGTATTAATTTTAAAACCATGACCTGATTCAAGTGCTAAAACTATATTTCCTTCAAAAATTGGGAAGCAAGATATTATTTTATCTTCTGCTTTGAGATCTATAATAAGAGATATAGGTTCTCCAAAACCTCTTCCAGAAGGAAGTTTGTTTGCAAGAACGCAAAAAAATCTTCCATTGTCTGCGAAGAAAATTATTTTATCAGTAGTAAATGCATGTATCTTAAATTTTTCTTTATCACCTTCCTTATATTTTATCTCAACATCATCATTTAAATGACTTTTTTGAGTTCTAATCCATCCTTGATCAGATAAAATGATTGTTACTGGTTCTTTGGTTACAAATTGATCTTCATCAAATTCTTCAACCAAAGGTAAATCACCAATTTCTGTTTTTCGGTTTGCAATATCTTGGAAATCTTTCTTAAGATTTTTTATTTCTGAATAAATTTCTTTCCATTGAACATCAACGTTATTTAAAATATCATTTAAATTATTTTGTTCAATTTCTAATTTACTAAGTTCATTTCTTAGTTCAATTTCCTCTAACTTTCTAAGTGAACGTAGACGCATATCTAAAATAGCATTAGCCTGAATTTCGTTAATCTTAAAATAGGATATTAAAACCAACTTAGGATTGTCTTCTTCTCTTATAATTTCAATAACTTTATCAAGGTTTAAATATACAATTATATAACCATTTAAAATATTAACTCTATTTTCAATTTGATTTAATCTATATTTACTTTTTCTCTGCAGAATGATTTGTCTATGATCTAACCAAGATTTCAGTGCTTCTTTTAAAGATTTTACACCAGGTATATTTTTATCATCAATTACATTTAAATTAAGGGAAACTCTTGCCTCTAAGTCTGTTTTTTTAAAAAGTGTTTCCATAATCATTTCGGGTGATAAATTTCGACTTTTTGGCTCAATAACTATTCTAACATTTTCTGTACTTTCATCTCTTATATCAGAGAGCATAGGAAGAAATTTATTATCCATCAACTCAGAGATTTTTTCTAACAATCTACTTTTTTGAACTTGGTAGGGAATTTCACTTATAATTATTTTCCATTGTCCACCTTTCATATTTTCAATATTCCATCTAGCTCTTAATCTAAAACTTCCTTTTCCATTATTGTAAGAGTTTTCAATTGATGATTTTGGTTCAACTAAAATACCTCCTGTAGGAAAATCTGGTCCTTTTATAAAATTAGAAATCGTAGTATCAGAAGCATTTGGAAATTTAATTAAATGAAGCAGAGCATCAATTAATTCGTACATATTATGTGGAGGAATTGAAGTTGCCATACCTACCGCAATACCCTGCGATCCATTAGCCAATAAATTAGGAAAAGCTGAAGGCAATACTACAGGCTCTTTTCCCTCGTCATCATAAGTGATTCTAAAATCTACCGTATCTTTATCAATATCAGCTAATAATAATTCTGCAGCCTTAGACATTCTTGCCTCAGTATATCTCATGGCTGCTGCATTATCTCCATCGATATTACCAAAATTACCCTGACCATCAACTAAAGGATATCGCAATGCAAAGTCCTGAGCCATTCGTACCATCGAATCGTAAATTGCAGCATCTCCATGAGGATGAAATTTTCCCATTACATCACCTACAACACGAGCAGACTTTTTGAATGATACGTTATGATTTAGTTTTAATTGCATCATCGCAAATAAAACTCTTCTATGAACAGGCTTTAAGCCATCTCTTACGTCTGGCAAAGATCTTGATGTTATTGTTGATAATGCATACGAAAGATATCGCTCAGAGATTGCTTTTGAAAAAGGAGTAAGGCTTATATTTTCATTTTGTAATTCTTCATTTTCCATTAAACAACTCTCTAAAATTATAGTTTTTTAATCATGTTTTCTAATCTGTCTCTAGGATTTGGTAAATTCATAATTCTAGAGTCATTTATAGATAATAATAATTTATTTTTGAAGAAATAAGTTGTTATATTTAGCCCCATGATAATCTCCTCATAAAGACTTGATCCAATAACTTTTGTACCTCCTAAAAACATTGGTAATTTTAAGAGTTTAGGAGCGAATTTTCCAGCACCTTCCTTAGATACTGCTTTTCCAGTTTTTGGGCTTACATAATATAAATTGTCTTTTTGTCCTGTTACAGCGCATTGTTTTAAATCTAAAGAAAAACCAATTGATGATAATAACCCAATTTCCCATTTCACATACCCTTTAATCCATTGTTTATTATCTACTTCATCATTCATAACTATAACATTTAAAAAGGCCTTTGTTGCATTAAAAACCTCGGAATAACTTTGTCTTTCAGGTAAAAATTTTTCTAACAAAGAACATAATGAATTTAAAGCTTGTAATTTAAGTTTTTCATCAAAAATCTTTCCTGAAATTGAAGAAATTAGTTCAATTTTAAAGTTACCCATTTGTTCAATTATTCTGGATTTCCAATATACTTTAACTAAATTTCCAGGTTGAACACCAGATAAAATACTTTTCGTTTTATAATTATTAATCCAACCTACATAACGTCCATGTGTTTCTGTCAAAATATTTATAATCAGACCTTTTTCACCATATTTTTTTGCAGATAGTATTATACCAACATCATTCCACTCAGGCATTATAGTTTAAACCAATAGATGAATATTTAGATGGGTCATCCATCCAGTTTTTTTTAAATTTTATGTGCAAAAATAAATGAATTTTGCAATCTAACAATTTTTCAAGTTCTTTACGAGCCAAAGTGCCAATTCTTTTTATATTTTGGCCTTGTTTTCCTAATATTATCGGTTTATAACTTTGTTTATTAATAAATATTGTCTGCTGGATATTTAATGTTTCATCAGTATTAATTACCCATTTTTCTGTTTCAACCGTAAGATTGTATGGTAATTCTTGATTTAGATTTTTAAACAACTTTTCTCTTGTGATTTCAGAGGCTAAAATTGATTGAGGTAAATCTGAAATAATATTTTGATCATAAAAAAAAGAGTGCTCTGGCATTTTTATAGCTAAATATTCTAATAACTTGCTACAACCACTTCCATTTTTTGCAGAAATTAAAAATGTTTCTTCAAAGTCATATAAATTTTTGATTTCAGAAATTTTTTTTAGGAGCATTTCCTTAGGCAACAAATCAATTTTATTTAAAACTAAAATTACATTTGATTTTATTTGAAAAATTTTTTTAATTATTTCTTTAGTGTTATCATCTATTTTTTTTGAAATATCATGAATAAAAACTACTTTATCAGTTAATTTTAATTCAGACCATGCTGCTGTTACCATGGCTTTTTCAAGTCTTCTTTTTGGTAAAAAAATACCAGGTGTATCAACAAAAATTATTTGAGATTTCAATTTTTTGGGCAAATGAAAATTATAAATCCCTCTAATACAAAATCTAGTAGTTTGCACTTTATGAGATACTATAGAAACTTTTCTGCCAACTAATTTGTTGATAAGAGTAGATTTGCCTGAGTTTGGAATTCCAACTAAATTAACAAACCCAGATTTCAAGTCTATTTTTCCCAAGATAATTATACACCACTTTTATTTAATAACTTTAAATTTTTAAAATATTTAATAATTTTGTTGCCGCAGCTTCTTCAGCTTTTTTTAAATTAGCACCTGTTGCAGAAACTACATTATGATTTTTAACATATACAGAAACTTCGTAAATGGGTTGATGTTCATTTCCAGATTTATTTAAAATATTATATTTTGGTAGAGTATTATATTGATGTAAACAATATTCTTGAAGTATAGATTTAGGATGTTTTTGGGGTTTGGAATAAATAAAATCTTTGTCAATAAGATTATTTATTATAAAGTTTTTACAATTATATAATCCTGTATCAATGTATATTGCTCCGATTATTGCTTCAACAACATCACTCAATATAGATTTGTTATTTTCTAAATTATCACCTTTTTGTGTCTTTAAAAATTTTGAAAGGTTTATTTTTTTAGCATATTTAAATAGATTATCCTGATTTGCAAATTTTTGAAAATAATTATCTAAAACACCCTCCTTGGCTTTAGGAAAAATTTTTAAGAGATATTCTGATAATACCAAACCTAAAACTCTATCACCAAGAAACTCTAATCTTTCGTAATTTTTTTTATCATTTTTCAATTTATTTTTTTGAAAACTAGAATGTATTATAGCCTCTTCTAATAAAGCAATATTTTTAAACTTGTAATTAATCTGTTTTTCTAATTTATTAATACACACTATTCTATAGCCTTGCCAATTCTTGAAAATCTTATTGCTTTGTGCCAATTCCAAATTTCAAAAATTGAAGCCGAACTATTATGAGAGAAAAAAATAATTTCAGCTTTACCAATTAAATTTTTCCTTGGAACAAAACCAACCTCAGGTGTTCTGCTATCCCTACTATTGTCTCTATTATCACCCATGAAGAAAAAATGGTTTGGTGGCACTTTGAATAAAATTGTATCGTCAAATGGATCATTATCACTAGCCTCAATTATCTGATGAGATTTTGATCCTTCGAAAACCTCATCATATTGTGTGAAAACTTTTTCATTACCAAATACGTTTTTCATTATCCCTATATTTGTTTTTATTCTTTTAGCTTTTTTTGAATTAATATAAAGAATGCCTTCTTTAACTTGTACTGTATCGTTTGGAAGTGCAACCAACCTTTTGATATAATCAACTGTTTCATCTCCTGGCTTTCTAAAAACAATAACATCTCCTCTTTGTGGAGTTTTATATAATATTCTATCTTTTATAGGCCCCAATCCAAATGGGAAACTATATTTCGAATAACCATATGAGTATTTCGACACAAATAAATAATCACCAACCAATAATGTTGGTATCATAGAGCCTGATGGAATATTAAATGGTTCAAAAAAAATAGAGCGAAAAAAAATTGCTATCGAGCCAGCTATTAAAAGAGTCTTAGTTAGCTCTCTAAAGGAATTCTTCATAAAATATACTCCAAGGGTATGTGTTCTTTAAATAATTTACTTTATGCAATAGCTAAACATAAGGAGCAAGTGAAATCACAACAAAAGCAATAACAAATGGAGGGTCATCTGATAAAGAAATATCAAATTTTAATTTAGCCTTTAAAATTTTCTCTTTTTTCTCAATAAATTGTTTTGTTTTACCGGAAAAAAATAAATATGGCCTACCATTGATATCATTTAGAATTTCTATTTCTTTAAAAATTAGTCCCTCCCCTCTTGTAGGACTTAAGGCCTTCCAGGTTGCTTCTTTGGCTGAAAACCTCTTTCCAAAATGATTTATAGAGTTTATTAATTTACTTTTAGAAATTTTAATCTCATTCTTCCCATAAATACGATCAATAAATTTTTGATCATATTTATTTATGATTTTATTGAGTTTTTCTAAATTTAAGATGTCTGTTCCAATTCCAATAATCATTTAATCGTTTCTGAAATTATTTTACGCATTTTTAATATTGAGTTTTCTAACCCTTCAAAAATAGAACTTGCTATGATAAAATGTCCTATATTTAATTCAACAATATCATTTATAGATACAATTGAACTTACATTATCATAAGTTAAGCCATGGCCGGCATGACAATTTAAACCCAATTTATTTGCAAAAGCAGTGCTATCAGTAATTTTTTTTAATTCTAATTCAACATTATTCTTTTTTATGAAGGCATTTGCATAACTACCAGTATGAAACTCGATTGTTTTTACACCTAATTTTTGAGTGGCAATTAGTTGGTCTTTATTTGGATCGATAAAAATAGCAACATTTATATTATGATTAGAGAGTAATTTAAGAATTTTTTTTAATTTTTCAAAATTATTTACTACATCTAAACCACCTTCCGTAGTAATTTCCTGTCTCTTTTCTGGAACAAAGCATACACATTTAGGCTTATATTCAATCGCAATATCAACCATTTCTGAGTTTGCTCCAATTTCAAGATTAACAGGAATATTAACAACATTCAAAATGTCACCTAAATCCTTTTCATTAATATGTCTCCTATCTTCTCTTACATGAACAGTTACTAAATCTGCGCCAGATTTTTCAACAATTTTTGCAGCTTCTGTAACTTCTGGATAATTTTCTCCACGAGCATTCCTCAATGTAGCAACATGGTCAATATTTATGCCTAACCTAACGTATCTTTTCATTACAATAGCCTTTAATTTTTTTTATTTCTTCTTCTCTTGAACGATGCAATAAAACTATAAATAATATAGTAGGTTATTATCCAAACCAATGGCGCTATAATAATACCCCCAACAAGCATTGGAAAAAAAATCTCATAAGTTTGGTTTACTATCATGTCAAAATTTATCTCATGAGTTATTTTCTGTAACTTTATATTTGTAAGATAAGTGCCAATTTTATATATTAATCCCCAAATAAATGGAAAAGTTATAGGATTTCCAACTACTGTTCCAATCAATGCAGCTATGAAGTTCCCTCTTATCAAATAAGCAAAAATCACAGCTAAAATAAAATGAAGTCCAAGAAGAGGTGTAAAAGAAACCATAGCCCCACATGCAAAGCCTGAAGAGATAGCATAATTAGAATCAGGTAAACGAGCTAATCTTAATTTATAATAAGATATAATTCTTTTAACCTTACTTACTGAATTTCTGTAATATAAATTAAAATTAATTATTTAAAAACTCCACCTAATCTTTACCTCTTTGTACACTTTCCACAAATTGAGACAACCTTATTGCTGCGATTATTTGATTTAAATGACTTAAGTTTCTAACTTCTAAATCAATATTAAACTTATAAAAATCTAAATCTCTGGAAACTACTTGAATGTTTGATATATTTCCCTCATTTAAACTTATTATTTTAGTAATGTCTGCTAGACTTCCAGGCTCATTTGACAAAACTGTTACTAGATTACCCTTGTGAAAAGATTCACCTTCTCTGTCCCACGAAATTTCAAGCCAAACCTCAGGCATATCTATAAATTTTTCTAGTGCAAAACAATCTAAAGCATGAACTGTAATCCCTTTCCCAGTAGTTACAATTCCAACAATTCTTTCACCCGGAAGAGGATGACAACAATGTGCATAATGTGTAGCCATCCCAGAAATTAAACCCTTAATCTTCATAGTTTCTTGTAAATGAGGTTTTTTCAATTTTGGCAATTTATTTTTTAAATTTTCTTTTTCTGGATATAAAAAATTTAACACATCCCTGGATTTTATATTTCCTTTTCCTATTTCAATAAGTAATTCTTCTAAGTCAGAAAGATCAAAAGCATTAATTACTTTAATTAAGCTTTTTTCGTGCATTCTTTTATTTTGTTGTCTATATTCTCTTTGTAATAATGCAGTTCCTAATTGTAAAAATTCTTTTATCTCTCTATTTCTTATGAATCTTTTGATTGCTGATTTAGCCTTTCCAGTAATACATATTTCTATCCATTTTGGATCTGGAAACCCACTTTTAGAGGTTAAAATTTCTACTTGATCACCATTTTTAATTTCTGTTGTCATCAATCTATTCTTATTATTTATTTTTGCACCCACTGCAGAATTACCAATTTCAGAATGAACAGCGTATGAGAAGTCAATTGCATTTGCTCCTTTGGGTAAAATTATTAAATTCCCCTTAGGTGTAAAACAAAAAATTTGGTCATTATACATTTCTAATTTTGTATTTTCTAATAATTCTTCAGGCCCATTACTCTCTTCAACAATTTGAATTAATTCTCTAACCCACTTATATTTCACGCCCTCAGACCATTTTTTTCCCTCTTTATAAATCCAGTGTGCAGCAACTCCATTAAGTGCAAATTCATTCATAATTGAAGTTCTTATTTGTACTTCTATTCTTGTTTTCTTGGGGCCAATTAAGCTTGAATGAAGTGATTGATATCCATTTCTTTTTGGAGCAGAAATATAATCCTTAAAACGCCCCATTATTGCAGTATATTCTTGATGCAATAATCCCAGACTTTTATAACAGCTAGGTACATCATCAACAATAACTCTGAATGCCATTATATCAGAAAGTTGGTCCATGCTTAAATTTTTATATTGCATTTTTTTCCAAATCGAATAACTACTTTTAATTCTGCCAGTTACCAGACATTTGATATCATTTTTTTTTAAAAGGGTTTCAATTTCATTAGTAATGTATGGTATATTCAATTCATCTTGAGAATAAATTAACTTTAGACGCTTTAATATTGAATCACGAGTTTCTGGTTTCAAAACAGCAAAACATCTGTCTTCTAATTCTCTCTGTATAGCATTAATTCCTAAACGTTCAGCTAGTGGAGCAAAAATTTCTAGGGTTTCATAACAAATTTTAGACTTTTTTGTATCGTTTTTAATGCCATCAATTGTTCTAATATTATGCAATCTATCAGCTAATTTTACCAATAAGACCCTTATGTCATCAGAAGATGCTAACAAAAGCTTTCGAAAATTTTCTGCTTGAGCAAATCCAAATTTTAAATCTAACTTTGATAGTTTAGTAACTCCATCAACAAGCTTTGAAATTTCAGATCCAAATTCATCTTGAATATTTTTTAAAGTAAATTCGCTATCTTCAACTACATCATGAAGAAGAGCTGTAATAATTGTAGAGGAGTCTAATCGCATATTAACTAAATAATCAGCTACAGCTAAAGGATGAGTGAAATAAGCTTCACCACTGCCTCGAAATTGATTAGAATGTGCTTTTTTTGATAAATTATATGCCTTCTCGATCGCTCTTTTTGAAACAAAGTTATCATATTTAGATATTTTATTATAAAGTTGCGATGCTGTTATGGTCATCTAATAATAATATATTATAAAAGCTTACTAATCTAGATTAAATAAGTACCGAATTTAAATTTTTAATCTTCGTTTTTAATCATTTCTTCAGAGATATCTTCAAAAGAGCCTTCATCTTCTTGAATGGTTTTATTAATAACAAAATCATTATTAATATTATTTTCTGAATTTGATTCATTTAAATAAGCAGCGAATTCATCTTCTAGTGATGCTTCTTCTTCAATTTCATTATCTTCTTTATTTAAATTTTTTTGCATAGAACGTATAAATCTTTCTTGCAAACTTTCTGCATCAACTGCTTCAGAAGCAATTTCACGTAATGAAACAACTGGGTTTTTGTCATTGTCTCTATCAACTTCTATTGCAATACCATTTGAAATTTCTCTAGAGCGTTGTGCTGCGGCTATAACAAGATCAAATCTATTAGGTATTTTTTTTATACAATCTTCAACAGTTACACGTGCCATATTAAAATATCTCCATAATTTTAGTGAAGTATTTAATTAATATATAATAAAAAATCAAACTAAAATTTCTTTTTCATTAAAAATTTTAATATTTTGATTATGTAAATTTTTTAAAATTTTATTAATGTTTATTTTTAAAATTGGATGTACCCAAGTTTTGTCTAATTCGGCTAGTGGTTCCATTACAAACCTTCTTTGATGAGCTCTTGGATGAGGAATAACAATTTCTTTACTTATTAATATTTTATTTGAATAATCAATAAGATCTAAATCGATAATCCTAGCCTCATTTAGTATCCTTCTTTTTCTTCCAAGGTTATGTTCTATTTCATGTAATGACTTTAAAACATCTAACTCATTTAAGTTTGTGTTTGCAAGAACAACACAATTAAAAAAATTTGGCTGATCACTTTTGGGAATTGGCTCAGTTTCATACCAGCTTGACTGATTAGTAACATTAATTGAATAATCTTTAAAATAGCTAATTGCCTTCATTGCAACCTTAATTGGATGAACTCCTTCCTCTGACTTTATATTACCACCAATACCAATTATTATTTTTTTATTTTGCATAAATTGATATAGAACTTAAGTATTTAAAAAAACAAGGTTTAATTATTATTTTTTAAAATTCTCTGTTTTTCTCTATTCCAATCTCGTTTTTTAATTTCCTCTCTTTTATCAACTTTCTTTTTACCCTCTGCAATTCCTAAAGATATTTTAGCCAAACCTTTACTATTGAAATATAAACTTAAAGGCACAACCGTACATCCATCTTTCTTTATTTGACCTAAAATTTTATCTCTTTCTTTTTTATGTACTAAGAGACGTCTTACTCTTTTAGGATCATGATTTTGACCAGATGCTGCTAAATTATACTCTGGAATATTTGAATTTACTAAAACAATTTGTCCATATTCATTGGTTGCATACGATTCGTTAATACTAGCCCTACCAAGTCTTAAGCTTTTAACTTCACTACCTAACAAAACTATTCCAGCTTCTACAGTATCAATTATTGAATAATCAAATTTGGCACGTCTATTTTCTGCAACTCTACCTTGAGAAATGGCTTTGTTTATTTTTTTTTTATTCATTCAAAACATAAGTATTTAAAGTAATCCAGCTTTTCCAAGAGCATCTTTTACATTGGTTTTACTTACTTCTTCAATTTCCACAATTGGAAGTCTGGCCTCTGAAGAACATAACCCTAATAATGATGCAGCATATTTAAGTGGACCTGGGCTTGTTTCATAAAACAATGCGTCGTGCAAAGGCATAAGTTTTTTATTAATTTCTTGAGCAGTTAAGATATCCCCTTGTTTCCACGCATTGTGCATTCTTGAAAGTAATTTAGGAGCAATATTTGACGTAACAGAAATACAACCATGCCCCCCTGCAGCTAAATAAGCCAATGCCGTTCCGTCTTCACCAGATAATTGAATAAAATCGTCACCGATTATATTTTGCAGTCTTGTAGGTCTTGCTAAATCAGCAGTTGCATCTTTTACACCTACAATTAGTTCATTTTCAGCTAGCTTAGCCATTGTAGAATCATTCATTTTTATTACAGAACGACCTGGTATATCGTAAATAATTATTGGCTTACTAGAATTTTTAATAAGTTCATTATAGTGAGCAATTAAACCTGACTGTGTAGGTTTGTTATAATAAGGCGTAACAACCAACAAACCATCAGCACCAGCTGAACATGCATGTTTTACAAAATCAACAGCTTCGTTCGTAGAATTTGAACCTGCACCTGCGATAATTGGAACTCTTCCATTTGACTGATCTATACATACCTCAACAAGCTTTTTATGTTCATCATGAGATAATGTGGGTGACTCACCTGTTGTTCCTACAGGAACTAAACCATTTGTTCCATTTTCTATTTGAAAATCTATTAATTTTCTATAAGCATTAAAGTCTACTTTATTATCTTTGAATGGAGTTAACAAAGCAGTGTAAGAACCATGAAATAACATAAAAAACCTCGTCAAAAAAAATGATTTGTCTATCATACTCATGTCATTTAAATTTAACAAGATATAGAATAAAATAATCTAGGAAAATATTGATGGTTAATAGTAATGTTACATTTAATTCTATTTTAGAAGCATCTAAAAGGTTAGAGGGAAAAATTGTAAGAACACCTATTTTACAATCAAAACATATTAATGAAAAATTAAAGTCTAATATTTTTTTGAAGGCTGAAAACCTTCAGACTATTGGTGCATTTAAATTTAGAGGCGCAATGAATTCCATACTCCAGCTTCCATCAGATATTAAAAAAGTTGTAGCATGGTCAAGTGGCAATCATGCTCAAGCGGTTGCTGCCGCATCAAAAATAACAGGTCGCCTAGCAACAATTGTAATGCCAAAAGATTCTCCAAAGGCAAAATTAAATGGAACAGCTTTTTGGGGTGCAACAATTATAAAGTATGATAGGAATAATGAAAATAGAGAAGAAATAGGAAAAAAAATAGCAAAGGATATAAATGCCAAGATTATTCCACCCTTTGATGACGAAAAAGTAATAATTGGACAAGGAACTGCTGGCATAGAATGTATTGAACAATTAAATGAAATCAATGTTACACCAGACATAGTTTTATGTTGTTGCGGAGGTGGTGGTCTTATTGCTGGTATAAGTACAGCAATAAAGGAAAAATTTCAAAATGCTAAAATATATTCTGTTGAGCCAGAAAATTTTGATGATACTAAAAAGTCATTAGAAGAAGGTTCTATAATTTCAAATTCTATGAATCATAATTCTATTTGCGATGCACTTTTAGCTAACAAACCAGGAAAAATTACTTTTGAAATTAACAAATTAAATCTAACATCTGGTTTGTCAGTTTCCGATAAAGAGGCTCTAATTGCAATGAACACAGCATTCAAATATCTTAAGGTTGTCCTCGAACCTGGTGGCGCGGTTGCACTAGCAGCTGCTATATTTAAAAAAATAGATATTAGTGATAAAAATGTTCTAGTGATTGCATCTGGAGGAAATGTTGACATGGATATTTTTCAAAATTGTTTGAACCAACAAGAAATTTAAAATTATTCTGTTAAATAATTAATAACGCTTGCAATCTTAGGTCTTCTTCTTTCAATTGGCTCTTTTTCTTTATCTCCAATGTAAATGAAGCCAGCCAGTTTATCAGTTTCTGGTTTTCCACCAACTACCTTTATCATTCTATCATTGTAAGAATACCATTCTGTTAACCACTGAGCGGCATAACCTAGAGATTGAGCAGCAACAAGTATATTTGAACATACTGCTCCAGTAGATAATTCCATTTCCCATGATGGTATTTTAGGATGTGAAACAGGTTTAAATAACACTGCTATCACAGTACTAGCTCTTAAAAATCTTTTTTTTTCAAAATCAATTTCTTCCTCTGTAGCTTCAGGATTGTTTAAAATATATTCAGGAGCTAAAATTTCTTTTCCTATCCTATATCTTGCTTTGTCTTTTATAACCGTTAAAGACCAAGGATTTAATGCACCATGATCAGGTACTCTAATACCGCATGCTAAGATGTCGTTTAGATCACTTTCATTAATTTGACCTGAAATCATTGCTTTTGCAGAAGTAGATCTTCTAGTTTTAAGAAAATTTATTATATCGTACATTGAGTTTAACAAAAATAAAGCTTTACTTGTAAAGTGTTATAATACAAACGTTACTATCAATGCCATACTTTTTAAAGATTAACAATGTATAATGACCCAATAATAGTAATTGTGATAATATTAGCAGTAATGGCTGGAGGGCTTATTAAAGGTACTATTGGATTTGGGATGCCGATGGTAGCTTTGCCGTTAATTGCTTTCGCAGTTCCTGTAACCACAGCAATGATTTTACTTTGTGCTCCTATTTTTTTAACTAATTTTTTACAAATAAAATTTAAACAAGGTATTAGTAGCTATAGGTTTTTGCCAATGTTTTTATTCCTAGTTGTGGGGCTAATTATAGGCGCAAGGCTGATACTTGAAATAAATTTAAATACAATTACCCAAATAATTGCGATTTTAATAATATTTGCAGCTGTAATTAATTGTTTTGGCTTTAAAATCAATGATAATATCAATAAAAAACGCGAAAAAATAATCACATCTTTTATTGGCTTTGGATCTGGAATATTAGGAGGATTATCAACAGTCTACGGACCACCAATGTTAGCTTATTTAGTTGCAGTAGACTTACCAAAAGAAAAATTTGTAAGAACAGTGTCTACTATGTACTTTATAGGTTCTTTTCCATTATATGGATCATTGATTTATTATGGATTTGCTACAAAACAAGATCTTGTTATGAGTTTGTTATTGATAATACCAGCTTTAATAGCCCAACAAATAGGTACAAAAATAAGGGATAAAATTAATCAAAAACAGTTTAGAAACTGTATTTTGGTAACTTTAGTCATTCTTGGTATAATGCTTTTTATTAAAACAATTTAAATAAATTATTTTTTTAAAACAGAAACTAACATGAGATTTAGTGATATAAATGGTCCTATGAAAATTGCAAAAATAATTGTTCCAATTCCAAAAGTGCCCCCTAAAAGCCAGCCCAAAAAAACTACCAAAAATTCTATGCTGAAACGAATGAGGCTAATAGGTTTGTTATAGTTTTTAGCAATTCCAGTCATTAAGCCATCTCTAGTCCCAGGACCAAGGTTGGCAATTAAATAGATACCACTTCCTAAAGCAACTATAAATGTTCCCAAAAAAGACAAAAATAAAGGATTAAAGATTTCATTTAAAAATTGAATTAATGGTATTAAACCACCCATTGTTAATGCAATTATAATTATATTCATGATCGTACCTAATCCAGGTTTAAGTTTTAACGGGAACCATAAAATTAATACTGCACAACTTATGTAAAAAGTAGACAAACCTACACCAATATCAAATTCCTGAGCAATACCTTCGGCTAAGACTGTCCATGGTGTAACGCCATTTTGAGAAATTACTAACATACTTTCACCTAAACCAAATAGAAACAAACCGAAACATAGTAAAATAAAAGTTTCTAATTTTGGCGTGATATTATCAGGTTTGTGTGAACTCCAAGTTGTTTTGGGAACTGAAGTTATCAAAAAAATTTTTGAAATTAGTTTCAAATTTGATTTCAATAACTTACCAATTTAATTTTTTATCTAAATTTTATATTTGATCTATTTAATTCTTTAATGCTCGTACATCCCATTAATTTCATATCTCTTTCTATTTCACTTCGATATAAACCTAGCGCTTTTTCAACACCTTTTTGACCAGCTGCAGCCAATGCATATAAGTATAACCTGCCACCGGAGCAAGCTTTTGCGCCAACCGATAATGCTTTTAATATATGAGTACCTCTTTGGATTCCACCTTCACAAATGACATCAATTTTATCTCCTACAGCATCAACAATTTCAGCCAATTGATCGAAAGGTGCTCTAGCTCCATCTAATTGACGACCACCGTGATTTGAAACCATTATACCAGTACAACCAATATCTACGGCTTTTTTGGCATCTTCAACACTCATTATACCTTTTAGTGCAAAATGACCACCCCATTTTGAACTTAAACGTTCAGCATCTTTCCAATTCATAGACTGGTCTAACATTGATGAAAAATAATTTCCTATAGACGTAGCTGTATTAGTTCCTTCACTTACATGATCTTGTAATTGTGGTAATTCAAATTTAGGTTTTGTTAAATAATTTATTGCCCACATTGGCTTAGATGCAAAACTAAATAGGCTAGCTAGAGTTAGTCTAGGTGGCGATGTAAAACCAGTTCTGAGATCTCTTTCTCGATTGCCTCCTGTAATTGTATCTACAGTAAGAGCCAAAACATCAAATTTAGCTGCCTTAACCCTCTCAAGCATACTGTCATTAAGACCCCTGTCCTTATGAAAATAAAATTGAAACATCTTAGGTGTTGAAACTATAGAAGATATCTCTTCAACACTCACTGTACCTAATGAAGAAACTCCAAACATAGTTCCAAATTTTTGTGCTGCTTTTCCAACAGCTCTTTCTCCCTCATAATGAAATAATCTTTGTAAAGCAGTTGGGGCACAATAAAATGGTAAATCTAATTTTTTTCCAAAAATAGTGGTAGATAAGTCAACATTTTCAACCCCTCTAAGTACATTTGGTATTAAATCAGCATCATTATAAGCAGCTGTATTTCTATTATAAGTAACCTCATCATCTGCTGCACCATCTATGTAGTGAAATATAGGTGAAGGCAGTCTTTTTCTAGCTAGTTTTCTAAAATCTTGAAAGTTATGACAATCGTTTAAATTCATTTAATTTCCTTTACATGAAATACAGTAATAATTATTTTAAAATAATAATTTTTAATAATTTTACTAGTAGTTACATAAATATAAGTTTTTTAAATTTTGTCTATGTAAATTTAAATGGAAAACAAATGAACCAAATTAAAAGAGTTGAAATTCACGAATTTACGCACTTAGCAAAAAATTTAGGTCTATTGACTAATGCAAACACAATTGGAGCAGTTGGATATTCTAAAGGCCAATCTATTAAATTGGACAAATTTGCGGTTGTAATAGAGACTAAAGATGGATGTAGAGGTGAGTACGTTACTCACTGGGGAGGCAATCAAGTAGCTTGCGCACAAGCTAAAATGTTGGCACCCAAATTATTAGAATATAATGCCGAAGAAAGAGAAAAAATATACGATGACTTTAAAAGAGAACTTAGGCAATTTGACCACATGGGCCATGGCCCATTAGATATTGCATTATGGGATTGGGCTGGCAAAAAATTAAATTGTTCAATTGCTGTGTTATTAGGAAGTTACAGAAAATATCTTAAAGCATATGCAAGCACATATCATGGTGACAGAAATGGTGGTTTAGATAGTAAGGAAGCTTTTGCTGATTTTGCTGAGCAATGTTTTGAAATGGGTTACAAAGCTTTCAAAATACATGGATGGCATGAAGGAGATGCAAAAGAAGAGGCAGAAAATGTTTTACATGTAGCAAAAAAAGTTGGAGATAAAATGACTTTAATGCTTGACCCAGCATGCCAACTAAAAACTTTTGCCGATGCACTTTATGTTGGCAAAGCTTGTGATGAAGCAAATTTCTTTTGGTTAGAAGATCAATATAGAGATAGTGGAGTATCTGCTTTTTCACATAAACGTCTTAGGGAAATTTTAAAAACTCCAATATTGCAAACCGAACATATTAGAGGATTAGAAACCAAATGTGATTTTCTTATTGCTGGAGGAACTGACTTTCTTAGATCTGATCCTGAATATGATATGGGCATAACTGGAGCAATAAAAATTTCACACTTAGCAGAATCTTTTGGTATAGATGTTGAAATCCATGCATGCGGCCCTGCTCATAGGCATGTAATGGCTGCTACTAGAAACACAAATTTTTATGAAGTTGCTCTAGTTGGTCCAGATTGCCCTAATACAATGGCTCCAGTATACACTTGTGGTTACAGTGATATGATTGATTGCATAAATAACAACGGCTTTGTACCAGTACCAGATGGAATTGGGTTGGGAGTTAAATATGATTGGGATTTTATTAAAACTAACACAACCAATGTAACTGTTTTTGAGTAATAAAATGATGAGTAATGATTTATTAATTGTTCTTGGCAACCAATTGTTTCCACTTGAGCATATTAATAAAACTAAAGTCAGCAAGGTTTTTATGGCTGAGGATTTTGGTCTAACTACAAACCATAAACATCATAAATTAAAAATTTTAATGTTTTTGTGGTCAATGAGGCAGTATAGGGACAATCTTATTAAGAATGGTTACACAGTATTTTATCATTCAATTGATGAAGAAAGTTTTCATGATAAGTATGAAGATAAGTTACTTAAAATAATTAAAAATCATGATATCAAAAAATTAAAATATTTTGAAATTGAAGACAATGATTTTGAAGATAAAATTCTTAATTTTATAAATAAACAAAATATTTATAAAGAAGAAATTCAAACTCCTATGTTTCTCACTTCAAGAAAAGAATTTTTTGAGTTCGCTAAAGAACAAAAAAAATTAATCCGCATGGCAAGTTTTTATCAAAAAATAAGGACTAAAATGAATATTCTTATTGATGAGAACAATAAACCAATTGGAGGAAAATGGTCTTATGACGAGGATAATAGGAAAAAAATCCCCAAAAATACTTTAATACCAAAAATACCCTATATTAAAAATAACAATGATATCAATGATTTAAAGTCTATTATTAATATTAAGTTTAAAAATCATCCTGGTTTATTGAATAACTTATGGATGCCAACAAACAGAGAAGAGTCATTAAATTGGTTAGATGATTTTTTTAAAGAAAAATTTTTCAATTTTGGCAATTACGAAGATGCTGTGGTTTCGGAAAACAATTTTCTTTTTCATAGTGCAATTAGCCCAATACTTAATATGGGACTTTTAACACCTAATGAGGTAATTCAAAAAGCGTTAGATTTTGCAAAGTTAAATTCAATTCCTATAAACTCCTTAGAGGGTTTTATTCGGCAAATTATTGGATGGAGAGAATTTATTAGAGGTATATATCATTACAAAGGTGAAGAAGAACAAACTTCTAATTTTTGGAAACATAATCGAAAATTAACTATTGATTGGTATGAAGGTACAACTGGTATAACACCTTTAGATGATGCAATTAAAGATTGTATAAAGTATGGTTACACACATCACATACCAAGGTTAATGATTATTTGTAATATAATGAATCTGTCAAAAATAGATCCAAATGAAATATATAAGTGGTTTATGGAAATGTTTGTAGATTCATCAGATTGGGTAATGGTTCCTAACGTTTATGGAATGGGCACATTCGCAGATGGTGGAATATTTGCAACAAAACCTTATTCCTGTGGCTCTAATTATATTTTAAAAATGAGTAATTATAAAAAAGATGAATGGTGTGATATAGTTGATGGATTATATTGGATGTTTATGAATGATAATATAACTTTTTTCAAAAGCAATCCAAGACTTGCAATATTGGTTAATTCATTGGACAGAATGAATGAAGATAGAAAACAAATGATATTTGATAAAGCAAATGACTTCATTGAAAAAAAGACTTTAATTTAAATTTATGAAATTTAATTCTCAAGATTTTAAAAATTAGGAAATAATTTTAATTTTTTTTCTAAAATTTTC
>CACBVW010000005.1 GCA_902542765.1 uncultured SAR116 cluster alpha proteobacterium
AAAAAAAGCATTTAATGAAATTAAAAGCTTTATACTCAAAATAGATAAATCAGCTAAAATAAAATTTATAACAGGTACAAATCCATTCAAGTCAAACAAATCTAATATCTATTTAAAAGAGCTATCAAAATCAAAGCGCTTGATCACAGGCAAAAAACTTGAGTTTTTATCCTCTATTGGCGTAAGTGATGGAAGATATTTTGCAGATGATAATATTAATATTATAAACATTGGTCCTGGTTCAGGTTCAGAAGGTCATAGATCGAATGAGAAAATTATTAATAAAGATTTAATCGATTATTTTTACTTGTTAGAGAATTTTTTACTCAAGTTTTAAACAATCGATAAATATATTAATTTTTATATTATCGAATTCGTATGTATCTATGATTATTTATTTCAAAATTGTATAATTATATATTCAACAATGTCTTCAAAAGTGTTTAAATAAATTTTGAAATATATAACTTAAAGAAGCTAAACAGAGGTATTGCATATGAAAAAATACAACCATTTTGTTAATGGAAAAGAAATGTTGCCAAATGGTGGTGAATATTTTGAAACTGAGAATCCATACACATGTGAAAAATGGGCTGAGGTTGCAAAAGGTGATGCCTATGATGTTGATGCTGCTGTGAATGTAGCAAAAGAGGTATTTGAAAACAATTGGTCTAAAACAAAACCAACTGAAAGAGGTAAATTATTAGTTCGATTAGCAGAACTTGTAGAGCGAGATGCTCAGAAATTAGGAGAAATTGAAGTTCAAGATAACGGAAAACTTATAGCAGAAATGGGAGCACAAACTAAATATCTTGCAGAATGGTATAGATATTTTGGCGGACTAGCTGATAAAGTTGAAGGAGCAGTGTTACCGTCAGACAAACATGGTATTTTCAACTTTACAAAATATGAGCCGTTTGGTGTTGTTGGTATGATAACGGCATGGAATTCACCTTTATTACTTTTATCTTGGAAACTTGCTCCTGCACTTGCAGCTGGCAATACTGCTGTGGTTAAACCTTCCGAATTTACATCAGCTTCTACTTTAGAGTTTATGAAATTAATATCAGAAGCAGGTTTTCCTGACGGTGTTGTTAATTGTATTACAGGCATGGGTGTTGAAGTCGGACAACCACTTGTCGAACATAAAAATATTTCAAAAATTGCATTTACAGGATCAGATATTTCTGGACAGAAAATTTATGAAACTGCCGCAAAAAAAATAATGCCTGTATCTTTAGAATTAGGTGGAAAATCACCTAATATTGTTTTTGAAGATGCTGATTTTGAGGCAGCTATTATGGGTGTAATTTCAGGAATATTTGCTGCAACAGGCCAAACATGTATAGCTGGATCTCGACTTTTAGTTCAAGATTCAATATATGAGAAGTTTGTTGAAAGACTTGTAAAGGTTGCGAGTGAGGCAAAAATTGGAGACCCCATGTCTTTAGACACTCATGTTGGTCCTGTAACAACTAAACCGCAATTTGAAAAAATAATGAGCTACATTGATATTGCAAAATCTGAGGGAGCAAAGTGTCTTTTAGGTGGTAAAGCATATTCTGGCACAGATGTAAAAGGTAATAGATTTGTAGAACCAACAATTTTTACCGACGTTAATAATGATATGAGAATAGCACAAGAAGAAGTTTTTGGACCGGTATTATCTATAATTCGTTTTAAAGACGAAGAAGAGGCTACAAAAATTGGAAATGACGTAATATTCGGGTTAGCTGCCGGAGTGTGGACTAATGACATAGGAAGAGCTCTTAGAATGTCAGATGCCTTAAGAGCAGGTACAGTGTGGGTAAATACTTATAGAGCAGTTAGTTTTATGTCTCCGTTTGGTGGTTATAAAAGATCAGGCAGAGGAAGAGAAAGTGGGCAAGAGTCCATTAAAGAATTTTTACAAACAAAATCTATATGGATTGCAGAAAAAACTTCAGTTTCAAATCCATTTATTATTAGATAAATTTAAATTTTTAAATATTTTGATAATTTAATATTTGCTTAACAGGAATAAATAATAATGGACTTTAGTACTCAATCTAACATTTCATTCATTAAGCAAAAAATTGATGATTTAGAAAAAATAACTGATCAAGAAAATCCATATACAAGAATTGTCTTTAGTAAAAAGTTTTATGAAGCAAGATCATGGTTAAAAAATGAATATCAGAAACTTGGATTGATAGTGTCTACAGATGACGCTGGAAACTTGATTGGACTTTTAAAATCAAAAACTAATACTGAGAAAGTGGTTATTATAGGATCACATATTGACACAGTACCCTCAGGGGGAAGATTTGATGGGATTGCTGGGGTTGTAGCTGCATTATGTGTAGTAAAACATATTAAAGAAAATGATATCAACTTACCTTTTAATCTTGCAGTATATGATTACCTTGGGGAAGAATTAAATGATTGGAGTATTTCATGCATTGGAACACGAGGTATGATAGGTGCTTTAAATCAAGAAATCTTGTCTAGAAGCAATGCGTCGGGAAAAATTTTAAAAGACGAAATAGATAAGATTGGTGGAAAATCTAATTTACTTACAAAACCATTTTCAATTATTGAAAATATTGTTGCATGTTTAGAATTACATATTGAACAAGGTAAAGTTTTAGAGCAAAAAAACATAGATATAGGCATTGTAAGATCTATTCCGAGTATTTCTAGGTTTAGTGTAGAAGTAAATGGTCAAGCTGGTCATAGTGGAACTATTTTAATGGATCAAAGAGCTGATGCTCTTGTTACTTCTTCAGAAATAATAACATTTGTGAATAAGTTAGCTTCAAGGTTAGCAAAAGAAAGTAATCAACATTTTGTTTCAACTATTGGTAAAATTAATGTTCACCCAAATGCTGCAGCAATTATTCCAGGTAAAGTTGAAATGACTATTGATCTAAGGGCTTCAAGTAAAAGCTCAAGAGATCAATATATTAAGGAACTAGAAAAACAAATTGAAACAATGAACCAAAGCGGTCCTTGTAAAATTAAAATGAAAAAAATTGCTTTTGCACCTTATGTGGAAATGGATAAAGAATTAGTAAAGTTATTTAAAATATCTTCTGATGAATATGGCTTCTCAAATATTATAATGGATAGTGGCGCTGGTCATGACACAGCTCATTTATCAAGAGTTGCACCTGCCTCTATGATTTTTGTACCATGTGTGGACGGTTTAAGTCATTGTCCCGAGGAATATGCGGAAATATCAGATATTTCCAAAGGTACCTCTGTACTATTTAAAATGGTAGAAAAATTAGCTAGTTTAAATCAAAATTAAATTGTTTTGAAAAAATCTATGACATTGTCTTTATTTTCTAAATCAAATATAAAATCTAGCATTCTATTTACTTGATTTTTATCAACCTTATTGGTTGAGGAAAAACAACATTTTGAAAATTTTTCTAAATATTCTTTCTCGGATAATGGTGCTTTTGGGTGACCATAAACGTGGTTAATACTAATTTCAATTTTGCTATTATTAACAAGTGTAATGATAAATTTTTGTGGTGTAAGGACTTTTTGATCTAGTTTGTCATTCTTAATCATTGTAATTTTTTTAGCAAAATTTAATGTATCTTTATTATTTAGATATTTTTTTTCTGTAAAAGTTTCAATATTCAAATGATCATTTATCATGAAACTAGCACCAACAAATTTAGCACATAACTTTGAATAATTCGTTGTAAGATTATCAATTATTGGTCTTGCTACTAATTTGTAAACTCCAGGCGGAACAAAACATTCAATTGATTCAATGTCGTCTTTATTTAACCCATGTTTTAATTTTAAATCTTTTATAGCGTGAACTAACCCATGAGTTAGTCTTCCGCTTGGAAAAGGTTTATGAGCTAATTGATTAACCATCCAAAGTTTTCCGATATTCTCTTGGAGATATAAAATATCATAGTCATCATTTTCTATTAATTTAAAGTAACCATGTTCTCCATTAAAAACTCTTTTAGGTCCTGGAAAACCTGCTTTTGTAAGATCCATAGATGCTAAAGCTGCTTTTGCATTAAAACCAACTTGAAGTCCTAGAATTGGTACACCCTCAACATGAGATTGCATATTTCCACATGTTTGAGAATACATAATACCTAAAGCATTATGAATTTCCTCCATAGAAAATTTTTGTATTTTTGATAAAGCAGCAACAGCACCAAAACCACTTGCTGTGGCAGGTCTAAAAAATTTTAATTCCCCCCGAGCGCAAATACCTAAAAATGAAGCAATATCAACACCTAATGCTAAAGATATTAAAAATTCTTTCCCATTTGTGTGATGCCCTAAATTATTAATTTCTTCACAATGAGCGAGTAAAGAACTTAAAATAGCTGCCATAGGGTGAACAACTGCTCCTTCATGAATACAGTCAAATTCAAGACAGTGTATTTGATATGCATTAATAAGTGTTGAGGCGTCTCTTGAATACTTATCCCATGTTCCAAGCACTGTACAATTTTTACCCTTAGACCATGTGTGTGCAATTTTCTTAAGTTCGTTTAATTTTGAACCTGTACTTCCAGCAATTCCAACACCAATAGTATCTAATAAAAAAACCTTTAATTGTTTAATTGTTTTTTCACTTAAATCTTCATATTTTGACGAAAAAATATGTTTAGAGAAAATTTCAGCAACCTCTTCAGCCATCATTGATTCAATCAATTAATTGTTTTTGGATAAAGAGATAGTTTCAAACTCAGCAGGACTTGTTATTTCTATCAATTCAAGGTCATCAGAGTGCTTGATTTCTCTATGATGAATCTCTGGCGGTTGATAAACTACATCACCCTCGTTCAAAGTGAATGTTCCCTCACCTTCATATTCAAACTCTACACTGCCTTTTAAAATATAAACCATCTGAAATTTCAATTTATGATAATGCCATTCCCCATTAGCATGTTTACCTTCTATAGCTTTAATAACATTGGCTCCAAAATCACCAGAGGTTGCTTCTTCAATACCTAAATTCTTATATGAAAAAAAACCACGTAATCCAGATTCAAATTTGTTTTCTTTAGCCCTTGTAATTTTAAATTTCATTCTTGCCTCTCTAAAATCAATAATTCTTATTAAACTTCAATTTCTATAATATATCAAAAAATTACTTTAATTAAGAAATACCAATTTCTGTTTTAAAATCCATACCATGGCCATGACGTGACGTCGGTGTCAATGTTCCATTTTTCGGAAGAAGTGGCTCTTTCCAAAGATGATCATACCAGCCCATATACTCAAGCCATGAAGGGTTTTGAATAGAGGCAACAATATGTATTGAAAGTTCTGGAAACATATGCGGTGCAATTGTAATTCCAAATTTATTTGCAAGTTTTGAGCTATAAATCAAATTTGTATAACCTCCTCGCATTATGTCTGGTTGTAAAATTGGTATTTTTTTCCCTCTCATTAATGGTAATAAATCATGATGCGTAAAATTATTTTCACCGGTTACTATTGGAATTGGTGTTGAATTACATACTTTATCATAACCATCAAAATCGTCTGCCATAATTGGTTCCTCAAGCCACTCAGGTTCATAACTTTCAATCTTCGGGCATACTTTAATAGTTTCTTCTACCGTCCAACCTTGATTAACATCAATCATAATTCCAATATCTTTACCTAGTTCGTCTCTCATATCCCTTACATTAACAATGTCTTCGTCATTAGTAAAACAATGTGCAACCTGCATTTTTATAGACTTAAATCCTTGCCCAACATATTTTTTTGCTTTTTGTATCATACCATCATGACCTAGGCCTCTGTAACAACCTGATCCATAAACCGGTAAAGGTTTTTGATTTCCTTTCCATATTTTCCAGAGAGGCATTTCTTTTGTTCTCCCATAACAGTCCCATAAAGCAATATCTAGTGCTGACATTGCCATTACAGTAATTCCCATCCTTCCTTGTATGAAAGTAGCATTCCACATTTTATTCCATAAGGCTTCAATATTATCTATACTTTCACCGATAATAAGTGGTTTTAAAATTTCATTTATACACATTTCCAAAGTTTTTAACCCGCCTGCCAAAGGATGAAGATGACCAGTTCCAATAACCCCGTCTTTTGTTTCCACCTGAACAATTAAGAGATCTATTTTTTCAAGTGTTAAAAAGCCTGTTTGAGGAGGATCAGAAAATGGTACAGATATTAATTTTGTTTTTATAGAACTTACTATCAATGATTTCTCTCATATAATTTTATTATAATGATAGCTTTATTAAAATTAAAAACTCAAGGTAAAAATAACTAATATCAATGACACAGTAATATTTAGTTGATAGATTAAATCAGAAAAATAGTTGCTTATGTAAGGTTGATTTCAATGGACGCTCTAATTAATGGGGTAAATGTACCTAATTCACTTTTAGGTGAATTAAAAGACACTAATCTTAAAAATGCAACTGGTGAAAAATTAAGACAATCACTAAATGATAATGGTTATCTCTTTTTAAGAAACGTTATTGAAAAAAATGATATTACTAAAGCTCGAAATGATATTTTTGAAAAATTAAAAAATGTAGATGAGCTAGAGGATCCATTTACTGAAGGCATTTGGTCAGGCAGATCAAAAAGAGATGAATTACATAAAAACAGAGGAGTTTTTTGGGAAAACGTAAGTAATACAAAATCATTAAGAAAAATTACAAATGGAAATAATTTAAAAAGTGTTTTTTCCAGAATATTTGGCATTTCTTCAATTGCCTTTGATTTTATATTTTTAAGAGCAGTATCAGGAGGAAAATTCACCCATATGCATTGTGATGCAGGTTTTTTCACAAGAAAAACTCAAAAGGTACTCACATGTTGGCTTGTTTTTACAGATATAACTATGGATAAAGGTCCTTTATTTATTATTGAAGGGTCTCACAAATTTTCAGATATTAAAACCAAATATAAAGGATTTGACGTAGACATTCACAAACATATGAAAGCTACAATAGACACTAACCCCATAACTTTTGCTCAAGAGAGAAATACAAAAATTTTAACTACTCAATTTAATCCAGGAGACGTACTTATTTTTGGGATGTATACTGTTCATGGCACTTTTGAAAATTATGCTAATGATAAAAAAATACGCTTAACTTGTGATATTCGATTTCAACCTCATAATGAATTGAGAGATCCTAGATATTTTGGACCTAAACCAACTGGGACTACTGGAGCTGGCTATGGCGAACTTAATAGCGCTAGACCACTTAATGAAGATTGGCATATAAGATAACAAATAAAAATAAACAAAATTTAAAATTGGATACCACTACAAATTGTCTAACGCAAAAATACATGAAAGTTGGAAAATTGAACTGAACAAGGAATTCACTGCTCAATATATGTTAGATCTTAGATCATTTCTTAAGCAACAAATTTTGTTAGGTAAAAAAATCTATCCACCTATGAACAAAATTTTCAACGCTTTCAATTTAACCCCTCTTAATAAAGTTAAAGTTGTAATTGTTGGACAAGATCCTTATCACGGAGAAGGTCAAGCAAATGGGTTAAGCTTTTCAGTAGAAAAATTTAAAAAAATTCCACCCTCTCTTCAAAATATTTTTAAAGAATTATTTGATGACCTTCGTATAACTTCTCCACAAAATGGTGATTTGCAAAATTGGGCTCATCAGGGCGTTTTGATGCTTAATAATAGTTTAACTGTTGAAAAAGGCATGCCTGGCTCACACCAAGGTAAGGGATGGGAAAATTTTACAGATTCAGTTTTGAAAGTGATTAATGAAAAAAGAAATAATGTCGTATTTATCTTGTGGGGAAGAAAAGCTCAGGAAAAGTGTAATTTTATTGATAAAAACAATCACTTACTTCTTGAAAGTGCTCACCCGTCACCATTTTCCGCTCATAATGGGTTTTTTGGTTCTAAACCTTTTTCAAAAACAAACAATTATCTTAAACAAAAAAATATTGAACCTATAGATTGGCAGTTATAAACTTTTAGGATTGAAATGGTAACAATTTTATGAGTACTAACAATACTATTGGAATAATCTATATCATAGTTGCTATGGCAACATTTTCTGTTCATGATTCCATATTAAAATTTATCTTTCAAAAAGCCTCATTATATGAAATTTATTTTGGACGAACCTTCATTGCAGCAATAATATCTGCTGGGTTTTTAATTATTTTAAAAAAAAAAATAACATTTATTACGCATTATCCTGTTTTGTCATTGATAAGAGTAATTCTTCATTTTTTAGCATTTAGCATGTTCTTTATATCATTAACGTATTTATCTCTAGCTGTAGCAACTGCCTTATATTTTTCAACTCCTTT
Source organism: uncultured SAR116 cluster alpha proteobacterium (assembly GCA_902542765.1). Taxonomy (GTDB): domain Bacteria; phylum Pseudomonadota; class Alphaproteobacteria; order Puniceispirillales; family Marisalimonadaceae; genus Marisalimonas. Next base: position 8,311 of record CACBVW010000005.1, read on the forward strand.
TTTTATGTCAATTTTTGCTAGAACTCTTTTAAATGAAACTATTGGTTACAAAAGATGGTTAGCAATTTTTTTTGGGTTTGTAGGTGTTTATATTATCTTAAATCCAAATTTATCTGATTTTGATTTGAAAAATTTATTACCACTTTTGTGTGCACTTTTTTATGCTTTGTCAATGACTATCACTAAAATTACATCCGATAAAGATGACACTAATACTCAGTTGTTTTACTTTTACATTATAACCATAATTTTATGCTTTATTATGTATTTTGTTTTTGGCTCAGGTCAATTTGATAAATTTAATGACCCAACAATTAAATTTATTTTTAGAAAATGGTTTAGTAATTTTGATTATACTTTTAAGTATATTGTTTTAATGGGTATTTTAGCTTCAATTGCGTTTACATGTGTTTTTAAAGCGTACAGTAATTATTCAACTTCAATTACATCTATATTTGAATATTCATTAATAATTTGGTCAATAATTATTGGATATTTTTTATTTGACGACATACCGACTATTAGAACTATTATTGGTGTAATTATTGTAATGAGTGCTGGTGTTTATATTTTTTTAAGAGAACAAAAAAAGGCTCAAGAAGTAAATTTAGACACTCCATTAAGAAGATAACTTTTTTAAACTAAATTTATTAAACAACGTCTTAAAGGAACATAAATGAAAAATGAACATCCAGGAGTTACCTGTCTTTATAAATTTATTGATGCTTTTAATACAGCAGAAAAAATTAAAATTATAACAAACTTACATTTTCCCCATTACGTTCACTCTAATGGAAATGAACCAGTTGTTTATAAAAATGGTGAAGATTTTTGGAAATCATTAAAAGTACAACTTGACACAATGATTAAAGTTGAAAATTGGAATTTTTCAACTTTAGATAAATGTAAAATTATTAACGAGACAAATAAGACACTTCAATGTGAAGTACAGTTTAATAGAAGGTTAATAAATAAAAAAAGTTATGGATCAGCTAAAGGAATTTGGATTTCTACTAATAGAGACGGAATTTGGGCATTACAATTAAGATCAATGATACCTGTTTCAGGAACAATTAGTTCTTTGGCAGGAACAAATATGAATAGTAGTTGAATATATGTAACTTTTGAAAGAAATTAGTATATTAATAACAACTCATTTTACTGGAAAAAAAGTAATTTTAAATAAAGATTTTTTTAAATGCTTAAAATATATTTTTTAGTTTTATTAATAAATACTTTTTCTATTTCTACAGTAGTAAATGCTGGATCGTCTCTAAAAATAATTGATGGCGATACAATTATACTTAATTCCGAAAAAATTAGATTTTATGGTATTGATACACCAGAAATTAAACAAACTTGTACTAATAGTAATGGACAAACTTATTCATGTGGAGTTAAAGCAACTTTAGAACTTAAAAAGATAATTGGCTCAAGAAAGGTTTCATGCATAAAAAAAACAAAAGATAGGTACAAAAGATCTATTTCAATATGTTATGTAGATGGAAAAGATATTAATTCATTAATGGTTAAAAAAGGGTGGGCACTCGCTTATATAAAATTCTCAAAAAAATATGTAAAGGACGAAGTTATTGCCAAATCAAACAAAGCTGGAATGTGGTCAGGAGATTTTATAGCGCCATGGAAATGGCGAAGACTGAAGAATAAAAAAGTTAGATAAATATAATCTTATTCTACATATCCTTTTGGTAACTTTTTCTTTTTAGGCTTTAACAATGTTTTTAAATGAGCAATTTCTTCGTCAGCTTTTTTGAATTCTGCTTGTTCTTCTTCTCTGACTTCATCATTAATTCTCTTTTGTGCTCTTAACCTTCTTAATTCATACATTCTATCTTCTTCTTCTTCGGTAAGACTGTTCTCATCTCTTTCCTCTAGAAGCTCAAGTTCAGATTTTTGAGTTTGGTTTTTATCTACGCCATCCTCTTTTTCTTCTATATTTTCATCAGTAACTTTTATTTCTTCTAATTTTTGAACTTCTTCTGCTGACGAAACAGCTTCTTCAACATTTACTGTTGAAACTTCTACAGACGAAACATCTTCTTCAACATTTACTGTTGGAGCTTCTTCTGCTGACGAAACAGCTTCTTCAACATTTACTGTTGGAGCTACTTCTGCAGACGAAACATCTTCTTCAACATTTACTGTTGGAGCTTCTTCTTCAGGCTTAGTTTGTTCCAAAGCACTATCAATTTTATTTGTTATTTCTTCTGTTAAACCTAAGTTAGTTTCATTTCTTGCTTCATTAGTTTTATCTATTAAATCAAGAGAAGATGTTGGGTCTTTGTTCTCATATAATTTTTCAGTTATAGCTTCCGCTGAAGTTTCAACTTTATTTTCTTCAGGAGTTTGAGAAGGAGTTTGAGATACTTCTTTTTGAGGAGAAGCAGGTTTAGGTTGAGCTTTCATGAAAGGAATAACATACTTTTCACGCGCAGCTTGAATATCAGATTTAAGAGTATTTATTCTTGTATCCCAATCTCGCATTAACTGTTCCTAATATTAATATTATCCTAAAATAGTAATTAAATATTTTTAAAATACAAATTATAAAAAGATCTATATTTATTTCAAAAAACGTACCAAATATCTGAATTTACAAATTTTATTTAATTTATATAATTTTTGAATGAAGGAGAAAATTAATGGATGACAATAACTTACCTCAAAAAGACTTAGTAAAAAAAATAGTTGGTGATGCAAGAGGCGCTGTAGGAATTCGCCTTTGTGCTATAGGTGTTGATTTAGGAATTTTTGAGGACCTTGCCAAAAACGGACCAGCTACGAGCCAGGAATTAGCTAACAGGATGAACCTCGATGAGAGATATCTTAGAGAATGGGGTCTGGGAATGTTTTCACTAGGATACCTTGATTTTGATAAAGTAAGCAGAAAGATATCCTTAAATAAAAAATTTATCCCAGTACTTGTTGAAGAGGGAGGAAAATTTTCACAAAAAGGTCTTATTGAAATATTAAATAGCTCATTATTACCCTACCACGAACTTTTAAATTCTTTTAAAAATGGGGGTGGTATTAATTATGATAAAATTGACAAAGGTTTTTGGAACGGTATCGATCAAACAGGATGTACTAGATATAGGCATTTTCTAGTAACAGATTGGGTTGATAAAATGCCAGAACTGAAATCAAGATTAGAAAAAGGTTCTGTAACATTTGCTGACTTTGGTTGTGGTTCAGGAAGATCAACAGTAGAGATGGCGAAGAAGTTTCCAAAAAGTCAGTTTTTTGGTTTTGATTTATTTGAGCCTAATATTGAAAGAGCTAAAAAAATTGCTTTAGATGCTGGGGTTAAGAATAATTTAAAATTTATGCAGTGGGATGTATCTAATCCATTAACTGAAAAATTTGATTTTGTTGCCTGTTTTGATCTTATTCACGATATGATTGATCCATTAGAGGGAATGAAAACAATCAGAAAAGCTGTTAAGGATGACGGTATATTTGTTCTCATGGACATTAAGTGCGAAGATGATCCTGCTGACAACGAAGGACCAATGGTGCCTTTCATGTACGCTATGAGTTTGCATTTTTGTATGACTACTTCACTTGCAAACAATGGCGCTGGTCTTGGAACTGTTGGCTTGCCAGAGGTAAAAGTTAAAGAATATTGTGATTTAGTTGGTTTCAAAACTGTAAAGAGAATTGAAACTGATCATCCTCTGAATTCTGTTTTTGAAATCAGACCTTAATCAGTTTTTAAGTCTTTCATTTGAAGGAAATAGATGTTTACTTGCTTCTTCATCTATTTCAACCTTAAAACTGTGATTGTTTGTATTAGTAATATTCAGTGCTCTTTTTGTAGCCTCTCTATTATTAATCTCTGTCATCAATCTATTTAAATTTGTTCTTTTTTCTAACTCACCCTCACCTATAACTTTAGGTAGCATACGTGCCCAGCCCCAAACACACATATCAACTATGGTATAAGTGTCACCCAACATATATTGATTATTGGATAAACGATCATCCAGAATATTATAATGTCTCTCAGCTTCAAAAAGATATCTGTTGATTGCATAGTCTAATTTTTGTGGTGCCATGTGTTGAAAATGAACTGATTGACCTGAATAAGGACCAATACCTGTAGCAACAAACATTAACCAAGATAAGAGATCTGCTCTATTATTAGGAGTATTTTTAGTTATAAATTTTCCAGATTTTTCTGCCAAATATAGTAATATAGCATTACTGTCAAAAATAATATTCCCATCATCTTTAATTGCTGGCGCTTTAGCATTTGGATTAATTGCTTTGAAAGAATCAGAATGTTGGTCGCCTTTTCTAGTATCTATTGGAATTGCTTCATATGGCAGATTCATCTCTTCTAAACACAAAGCTATTTTCATAGGATTTGGACTTGTATTGTAATAAAATTTAATCATCTAATTCTCCATTTGTTATGACTATGCTTTTTGGTTAACTAAAATATATTTATTATTTATTTATAAAGCCTGTAAACACCACCATCGTATTCATCGTTTATAATTATTAAAGATCCATCTGATATTTCTTCTATATCACGAATTCTTCCAATCTTATTTTCTAAAAAAATTTGTTCATTAACAATTTTATCATTTTTTAAAGATAAAATGTGTAATCTTTTATATTTTAAAGATCCTAAAATAATTTTATTTTTAAATTCGGGAAACATATTTCCTGCGTAAAAAATCATCCCAGATGGAGCAATTGAAGGCACCCAAACATATTTAGGATCTTCATAACCTGGGAGTGAAGTTCCAATTCCAATCTTTCTACCTGAACCATATTCCTTACCAAAAGTGACTTTTGGCCAACCATAGTTTTTTCCTTTTAATACTATATTTAATTCATCTCCTCCTTGTGGTCCATGTTCATGAGCCCACAAGATATTTTTTTTTAAATCAAAGCTTAATCCTTGAGGATTTCGGTGTCCTAAAGAATAAATTTCAGGAAGTGAATTAGTAAATGCTTTATTATTATACTTGTTTCCATTTTTTAATATTTTAATGATTGAACCAGAATGATTTTTACTATTTTGACTGTCCTCTCTAGTGCCCCTATCACCTAAGGTGGCAAAAATAAATTCATTTTTAATTGCAAGCCTACACCCAAAATGTCTTCCACTTGATGATATTTTATTTGATATAAACATAACTTTTTCATTAGTTAGTTTATTATTATTTAAGTTATAACTATAAATAGCTGTCGATGATTTATTGCCAGGTATAACTTTGCTAAGACATAAATAAACTCTTTGAACTTTGTTCTCTTTTTCATAAGCTATATCAAGTAATCCACCTTGACCGGAATCATAGACTTTAGGAGCGCCTTCAATTTTTATTATGTTTTTATTAAAAACATTTAATCTGTAAACATTACCAGAACGTTGTGTTACCAGTATTTCATCTTTATTTATTGTAGCTATACCCCATAAATTTGAAATTTTAGGAGTAACTTTTTCTAGTTTAACTTGGGATTGGACTATAAATGGATATAAAGTAAATAGTAAAACATAGAAAATAAAATTCATTTAATTAAACCTTTTGATAATGAAAAATAGTTTATAAAATCATATTTACAGACTATTTTAAATTGTTGAACAATATATTTTGAGTATATCATGAAATTATTAGTTGCAGATATAGGTGGAACAAATGCAAGATTTGCTTACCAAGAAAAAAATAATAGCGATCTTAATAATTTTGCTTATTTAAAATGTTCTGATTATGAAAACATATATGATGCTATAGACCATTATCAACAAAAAAATAATTTAGACATCGAAAATATGTCAATTGCAGTTGCTAGTACTACAAAGAAAAATGATATTAAATTTACAAATAACCACTGGAATTTTAAGCAATCAGACTTTTTAAAACATTTTAATTTGAATAAGCTAATTTTTGTTAATGATTTTGTTGCTCAGTGTCTAAGCTTAGCATCTTTTTATAAAGACATATCTAAAAACAGAAACATAAACGATAATTTACTAAATGATTATGATCTAAAAACTATTAAAAGTGGAACTCCAATTAAAAACGCTCCACTTCTTGTTACTGGTCCTGGCACTGGATTAGGTGTCTGTACTCTTTTAAATATTAATAATTATCCTTTAGCTATTGAAGGCGAAGGTGGGCATTCTTCTTTTGCCCCAAATTCTGATCTTGAAATAGAACTGCTTCAACATTTAAGAAAAAAATATGATCATGTATCTAATGAGCGAATTGTAAGTGGTTCTGGTATTGAAGAAATATACGAATTTATTTGTTTTAAAAATAATAGTCCTTCTGGAAATTTAAAAGCTCCAATTATTGGTGAAAATGCTATAAGGGGTGAACATAAAGCTTATGAGACTATAAAATTATTTTTTAGTGTTTTTGGCACAATTATCTCTAGTGTTATTTTAATTAATGGTGCACAAAGTGGTGTTGTAATAGCTGGTGGAATAACTCCCAAATTACAGACTATTCTTAATAAAAGTGATTTTGAATTGAATCTTTTAAATAAAGGTAGAAGATATGATTATGTTAAGACTGTACCTATATGGCTAACAGAAAATAATAATAATGGCCTAATAGGAGCGTCAAAGGCGATAGTCAATCCACATTACATGTCGAAAATTTTATCCAATTAATAAATTTTTCTTTTAAAAATATTTTCAATAGTTAACATTATTAATGGAGGTAAAATTTATGTTAAATAATGAGTTAATAGATTTTTTAAAGAAGTTTGATACACCTACGATCTCAAATGCACTTGATATATATAGAGGATCTAGATCTGCAGATGGTTATACAAAATATCCATTCATTTCAGCAAATAATAAACTAGAGCCTATTGTTGGAATAGCAAGAACAGCAAAAATAAGAGCTTCTAATCCTCCTATTTTGTCACCTGAGGAAACTACTTCAATTCGATTAAAATATTATGAATATATAAGTAAAAAATTTAAAGAATATCCTGACGCTTCTCCTGTCTGTGTAATCGAGGATCTTGATTGGCCAAATCCTACAGGATCATTTTGGGGCGAGGTTAATGTAGCATTGCATAAAGGCTTGGGACTAGCAGGAACAATAACGAGTGGGTTACTTAGAGATCTGGACGCGATAGATAAAAATTATCAGGTTTTAGCTAATGGGATTGGACCAAGTCATGCTTATGTTCACGTTGTTGAATTTGCATCATCAGTTAATATCCACGGTCTTAACGTGAATGATGGTGAAATAATTCATGCAGATCAGCATGGAGCGGTTGTTATACCAGACAAAGCACTTTCAATTATCAAAAAAGCTATTAATCACATGACTAAAAAAGAGAAACACCTAATCGAAGCTGCAAAAGAAGAGAATTTTAATATTGAAAAACTCAAAGAAGCATGGTCAAAAGCTTCGAATGAACAATGGGAGGGATGAATTTTGTTTGAGATTGATCAGAAAGCTAGAAGACTTTCAGATGAAGAAAAAGAACAATACATAAAAGAAGGATACATAACAGGTCTTCCAGTATTCTCAGAAAATGCAATTAATGACTTACATAATTGGTATGATGAACTAAGTTCTAAATTACCTCAAGATATTGATATTAATAAGACTAACATGTGGCACAAAGCTAGTAAAAAATTTCATGATCTATGTAGAACACCAGCTATTTTAGATTATGTTGAAGATTTATTAGGTCCTAATTTTGTTCAATGGGGAGGCCAATTTTTTAGTAAAGAGCCTAAAGATGGATCAGTTGTACCATGGCATCAAGACGCTCAATATTGGCCATTAAATCCATCAAATGCAGTCACAGTATGGCTTGCAGTTTTTGATACAGATGAAGAAAATGGTGCAATGAAAGTAGTTTCTGGAAGTCATAAAATGGGACGATTTGTTCACAAAAAAAATCCTGCCAAAAATTTAGTTCTTGACCAAGAAGTATCATTTGATCAATTAGATGAAACAAGGATAGTTTCACTCAATTTGAAAGCTGGACAAATATCACTCCACAATGATGCTCTTTTACACGGATCGGAGTCGAATAACTCTAATAGAAGAAGATGCGGAGTAACCATGAGGTTCTCACCAACTAATGTTAAAGGTGATTTAAAAATTTGGCCCTTTTTTGAAACACAGCTTGCTAGAGGTATTGATGAATTTAAGTTAAATCCCATTGCCAAAATTCCTAGAGGAGAAGCTACCCCTCTAAAAATGTTTTCATTTTCACGAGAATTTGAAAACGAGTGGTGAACCTAAACGCATTCTAACATTTCAATGTCTTGGCCACTCTTTAATCTTTTTAATCCAATCGATTTTACTTTAATTTCATTTCTTGCTGTCATCCAAGCATCACTAGAAATAAGAATTTGATTTGAGTCAGACATATCACATATATTAAATGCCATATTTACTGTTTTTCCCAAAATATCAAATTGCACTGTTTTTGTCCCAACTGTTCCAGCAACAAGAGAGCCAGAGTGTATTCCAAGGTGGAGATTCCAAGGCATTGATGACGTATTTGCAATCTCCCTTAATTTGTAAGAACAATCTACACAAGATTTAACAGGAGAAATGGCGTGTGAAGATAAACCTGCGACTGCAACAATAGCATCTCCAACTGTTTTAATTTTCTCCAAGCCAAAATCTTCAAAGGCTTTTTCAAAATTTTCTACAAGACCCTGCAATGTTTCAACAACTAATTCTGGGTCATTTTTTTCACAAAATGATGTAAAGCCAACTAAATCACATATTAAAATTGCAACATCATCATATCTTCTAGACCTAACTTTTCCAGATGACTGAAGTTCATTAGCTACAGAGGTAGGCATAACAGTTTTCAATATTTGTTGTGATCGTTTTTTGTCTGTTTCAACTCTATCTAAATAACTTTCTTCAGTATCTCTTAATCTTTTTTTCTCTAAACTTGCACCTACTCTAGCTTTGAGCAAGGTTCCATTAAATGGCTTAGTAATAAAATCATCTGCACCATTAATTATGCATTCAGCAGCAGTCTCAACTTCATCTGATGCAGTAACCATAATGACAGGAATAGATCTTTGTAAAGGATCACCTTTTAAATGTTTAAGAACTTCTAGACCACTCATATCTGGCATCATAAGATCTAAAAGTATTAAATCAAATTTGTTTTCCACAGCCATATCAAGAGCCGTCTTACCGCCTTCTGCTAGGAAGATATTTTTATAACCATCTCTTTTTAATCTTCTCTCAAGCGTATATCTATTATCTTCAATATCATCAACAATTAGTATATTTGCATCCTCTTTGTTAATCATTTTTGGTACCTAATTGCTCTGATATTTTGGATAATAACCTATTGATATCAACTGGTTTTGTATCATAATCATTACATCCACTATCAAGTGCTCTTTGTTTATGTTCTTCCATTGCATGTGCTGATAGGGCAATTATTGGAATTGATTTAAGCTCATTATTACTTTTAATGTGTTTAGTTGCAGTCCATCCATCCATTTTAGGTAAGCTCAAATCCATTAATATAAGATCTGGTTTTTCTGAAGACGCCATTTCAACACCCTGTTCTCCATCAACAGCAATAACTATTTCAAAACCTTTTCTTTTTAAACGTCTTGATAACATGTAAACGTTATCCTCATTATCTTCTACATATAATATTTTTGTCATTTGTTATTCCCATTTTTAAATGAAGAAGCTTTAATAACATTACTTACCTCATTAACAATTGTAGACATTGTATCTTCACTTTTTTCAAGTATTCTCTGTGTTTCACCTAACAAAAATGTCTTTTCATCTCCACTTAATTCTGCTCCAGTCAAAACTAAAATTGGAATAGAATTTAATTCAGTTTCTCTTATAGCTTTTAAAAATTCAAAACCATTCATTACCGGCATCATCAAATCTAACAAAATTAAATCAGGTTTAATTTCTTCATTCTGTAAAATATTCATTCCAACTTTGCCATTTTCTGCTTCCATAATTTGAACATTTTGTTTTTCTAAAATTTCTTTAATTGTAAACCTTAAACTTTCATCATCTTCAATAAGGCAAATTTTAAGATTTTCTTTATCACCTATTAAATTTCTAATTGATTTCATTAGGTATTCTTTTTGGATAGGTTTTGATAAAAAATCTGCTGCACCTAGTGAAAATCCTTTATTTTTCTCATCTAATATTGAAGCCATAATAACGGGGATATTTGAAACTTCAGGATCAGCCTTTAAGGTACGCAGTACTGACCACCCATCCATTTCGGGCATCAAAATATCTAGAGTAATAACATCAGGTTTAAGATCACGTGCTAAACTAATCCCCTCTTTGCCATTTGGTGCAATAACTACTTTATAACCTTCTTTCAACAATTGACGTTTCATTAGTTCGCTGACAGTTGGATCATCGTCAATTATTAAAATTGTCTTTCCCGTATTATTTTCTAAAGTAATAACATTTTCAATTAAAGAACCAGTTTTTTGTTGTAAATTTTTTACACTTTCAGATGCACCAATAAAGTCTGCTAGAAATGTTGCTGTAAAAGTCGTACCTTTTCCTAACACACTATTTACCACGACATCGCCACCCATTAATATTGCAAGCTGTTTTGAAATAGTAAGTCCTAAACCTGTTCCACCATATTTTCTCGTTGTTGAACTATCAGCTTGGACAAATGAATTAAACAATCTAGACATCTGCTCGTCTGACATACCAATGCCAGTATCACTTACATCTATAGAAATTAGGTCACCACCTTCACGTAAAATTTTATTTACTCCAACAGTTATTTTACCTTTTTCAGTAAATTTACAAGCATTAGAAATTAAATTCAAAACAACCTGTTTAACCCTAGTTTGGTCAGCAGTAACAAAATCAATCTCTGTCTTATAATCAATAATTAATTCGTTATCATTCTTTTGAGCTAAAGGTAATGAAGTTTTCATGACATCATCCAAAATTTGTGTTAGCTCAAATGTTTCATTAAATAATTCCACTCTTCCTGCTTCAATTTTAGATAAATCTAATACGTCGTTTATAAGTGTTAAGAGATGTTTGCCTGCATTAAAAACTCTATCAAGTGGCTCTTCAAAATCGTCCAAGCCATCATCTGCTGCATCTTCTTTTAACATCTCTGTTAAACCTATTATGGCATTTAAAGGTGTTCTTAATTCATGACTCATATTTGCAAGAAATTGACTTTTAGTCTGGTTGGCAGCATCTGCTTTTTCCCTTGCTATATCTAATTCCTTAATTATTTTATTTAACTCTTCTTCACGTTTTTTAAGTTCAGTTATATCAGAAAATATTGTAAAAACTCCACCATCATCTAGACGTCTATATGTAGCTTGCCAATAAGTTCCATTATAAAATCTTGGGGTTTCAACTGTCATCGATCCTTTCAAATCTTTTCGGCTATCTTTAATTGATTTAAAAAACTTCTTTTTTTGTTCTTGGTTATCAAAATCAAAAAAATCATGCTTTTCCCATGCCTCTGTTTGTTCTTTATATGTAATACCTGGTTGATAAGTATCTATGCCAGCTCCTTTGTGAATATCAAAAGCCAGTGTATTTCTCATTGCTAATGTATCATCTTTATTCCATAAAGAAATTCCATGTGGCATGCTATTTAATGCATCGGTCATTCTTTTTTCGGTTTCTCTAATTTGATCTTGTACTAATTTTATTTCTTTATCTTTTTGTTTCATTTCTGAAATATCAGAATAAACTTGCAAAAAACCTCCATCAGGTAACTTTGTATCACTTACCAACCATGTGGTTCCATTTGTGAACGCCAACTCATACATATGGTTTTTAGATGATTTTGTAGCCACTCTCCTTTGAGAATAAAATTCATCAGCTGACATTCCTTCTGGAATAGCAACTAAACCTTTTTTTTCAACATTATCAATCATGTCTTTTCTTAAAATTCCAGGTTTTAAGTCAAAATTAAGATCTTTTTGAACATCTCGTGCTGTTTTATTACCTACAACTAATTTATGATCTTTATCCCAAAGTAAAATTGCATTTGGTGTGACTTCTATTGCATCACTTAGCTGTTTCAAAGAAGCTTCCCTATGTTTAATGTCAGTTATATTTGACAAAATTGAAAACACTCCTCCATCAGGCAGTCTAGTAGAAGTTGATTGCCAAATTGATCCATCATAAAATGGAGGTGTTTCTGTAGTAAAAACTCCCTTAAATTTTTTTCTTTTTTCTACTGCGTTTTTATAATATTCAATTTCATCAGACTTTTTATCGAAGATTAAAAACTTATTTTTCTTGGATTGTTTCATATATTCAGTATATGAGGTTCCAACTTTTATTTTAATATTACCTTTTGTCCAAACTTCATTTGCATAGTTGTTAAACATTACTAATTTCATATTCTCATCCCACATGGTAATTCCATGGGGCATACTGTTTATCGCATTTGAAATTTTTTCTTCAGCTTCCCGTACTTTTCTCTGACTTTCTGCAACTTCTCTTTCTTTTTGTCTGATTTCTGTAATGTCAGTCCAAATCTGCAAAGTACCTCCGTCATTCAAACGAGTAAATGAACCTAAAATATCATAAATAACATTTTCTACTTTTATCCGGGTCTCAACTATTTCTCTTCCCTTAAGATTAATAATTCCTTTTTTTCTCTTTTCCACCCATTCTTTTGCTGGCAAACCTTCACTATCCAGTAAAGACCCTGATTTTAATCCAGCTTCAAGCATTTCAAACCTAGAAACACCTGGTTTTAATATCATTCCCATCTTACTTTGAATATCTCTCGCGCGACGATTTGCCATAATTAATCTGTTGTCTTTATCCCACAACATCAACATATTTGGTATAATTTCAATGGCATCACTAAGCAATTTTAATGATTTTTCTCCTTTTTTAATCTCAGTAATGTTTATGGAGTTTTGCAGTGTTCCACCATCTGGCAATCTTTTAGCGATATTTAAAACAAAATTACCATTGTTTAATTCTATTTCGTCTCTCTGTTCATTTTTTAAACTTTCATATTCTTTTAATTTTGATTCATAAAATTGTTTTTTTGTCATTCCTTTTGGAATAGGAACCAAGCCATGATTTACTACGTTTCTCACCATGGAAATTCTTGGCACTCCCGGTTTTAATTCAAAGTTTAATTTTTTCATGTCTGCTATTGAGGTTTGATTTGCCATTATCAGTTTATTTTCTTTATCCCACAAAGAAATACTATTAGGCATAACATCTATAGCGTCGATAAGTTGTTTTTGATTTTTTTCAACAGTCTTTATGTCTGTTACATCTACATAAAGGGATATTGTACTACCATCTTCTAACCTAGTATCAGTAGTTAAAATTGTCTTACCATTTGAGAAATTATTTTCCCTAAGCTTTTTGCCTTTAAATAATTTCCATTCTTTAATTATTTTTTTTAAATATTGTTTTTTATTTTCTTCCTTAGGAATTAACACTTTTTCTTTGAGTATCATGTATTCCAGCAATTGATTTCTTGTAATTCCAATATCTAAATTAAAACCAAATTTTTTAAAGAATGAAACAGAACTTTTATTGTTAGCTATTAATTTATCATTCTGGTCCCAAAACATTAGGCCGTTTGGTAAGGTCTCAATTCCATCCTTAAAACGTAATAACTCTTTTTCTTGTTTTTTTGTCGCAGTTATATCAGTCCATAAAGAAATAGTACTTCCATCATTTAATCTGGTTTCAGTAAATAAAAAAGATCTACCATTTGTAAATTCAGATTCTCGAGTTCTAGTGCCTTTGAATTTTCTCCAATTATCAATAGTATGATTAATTTGTTGATTTTTAGTCATGCCCTTTTTGATGATAATGACATCGTTTTCATACATGTAGTGAACATGATCAAATCTATTGACACCAAGTTTAAGGTCAAAACCAAAATCTTTTACAAAATCAATAGCCGCCTTATTACTAGCAATTAATTTATCATTTTTATCCCAAAACATTAATCCATTAGGTAGAGTTTCAATACCATCTCTTAATCTTATCAATTCGTTTTCTTGTTTTTTTATATCTGTTATGTCAGTCCATAAACAAATTGTACTTCCATCTTGTAATCTTGTATCTGTAAAGTGAAGAGTATGATCTGTGAAATTTGATTCTCTAGTATTTTGACCTTTAAGATTTTTCCACGCTTTTTCTCTATTTTTAAAATGTTGTTTAATGGTTATTCCTTTTGGTGGTTTTTGGTGATTTAAAACCATATGTTTTCTCAAATCGCTAAAATTCATACCAATTTTTAGTGTTAAACCATAATATTCAGTTAAATTTTGTGAACTTTCATTAAATGCAATTAAATTATCATTTTCGTCCCAGAACATCAGACCGTTTGGGAGAGTTTCTATACCATTTTTTAATCTTAAAAGTTCAGTTTCTTGTTTTTTATTTTCAGTAATATTGGTTACAAATTGTAAAGTTGATTGGTCAGGCAATCTGTAGGAAGAGGCAAGAAAATGTTGTTTATTAACTATAACTTCGTAAGTTTCTTGATCTTTTAGATTATCAAATTGCTTTTTTCTCCCTTCTAAAAATTTATTAATTGTGACGCCTTTTGGAGGTTCCATCAAACCTTTTTTCAGAGCATTCTTTACCATTTCTACTCTAGAAGATCCTTTTTTCAGACTAAAACCTCTTTTAGCATTTTCATCTCTTGCTTTTTTATTAGCCATAATGAGTTTATTGTCTTTATCCCATAGCATTAGGTTACTGGGGGTAAATTCAATAGCATCTGCAAGCTGTTTTAACTCTATTTGCTGTTTTTTAAGGTCAGTTATGTCAGTGTATACACTCAAGAGAGATCCATCTTCAAACCTCGTCTCATTTGCAATGATTGTAGTTCCATTTTGTAAATTAATTTCTCTTGTTCTTGATTTTAATTCTGCTCTTTCTTGAAGTCTGTTTTTAATATATTTTGATTTTGAAATACCCTTGGGTAAAATATATAAATTACTGTTAACTTGCTTTTTTAACATTTGTTCATATTTAATGCCTTTTTCTAAAATAAAATCAATTCCAGCTTGTTTCATTATTTCTTGGTTACGTTTGTTAGATACAATTAGTTGATCATTTTCATCCCAAAACATAACTCCACCCGGGAAATTTTCAATAGCTTCAGATAAACGTTTTCTTTCAAGATTTTGTTCAATAATATCTGTTACATTAGTCATTACTGTTAAAATATAGCCAGAAGGAGTTAGATTATCTCTTATCTGAATCCATCTACCTGTTGGGCCTTTTATGACGTAATGAGAAGCAATTTTTGTTTTTTTAACTTTTTTATAATTTTCTATTCTTTGATTTATTTCTCCTTCTGGTATGATATTTAGTCTTTTGAATTTTTCCATCCTGTCATAAACACTTTCACCTATCTCATAATTTACATTGAGCCTATTAAATCTTGTAAACATAGGTTTGTTTGCAAAACACAACTTATCTTTTTTGTCATATAACAAAATACCAGTTTCATCATTATCAAATGCCTCTATTAAAACCTTTGCAACATCCAAATCTTTAAGCATTTTTAAACCTTCTTTCATTTACATCTTTTTCTCTACTGATCTTAATCTATATGATAAAGCCTTTAAGCAACCTTTTACAAAGACATCTGAATTATTTACACGTTTATCAAATTCATCTTTAGTAATAGAAATAATCTCACTTTCAACTAAACATCTTGCAGTAGCCATTCTTAGTTCATTTTCAATAACTCCCATCTCACCAAAAAGTTCATTTTCTTGAATAATAAAATTAGGTTTTTTAGTTTCGTTTGTTGGAAGAAAAATACCTACAGAACCTTTAACTAATAAATACATTTTGTCAGGTAGTTCTCCTACTTTAAAAACACTTTGATTTTCATTATACTTAGTCTTTTCCATTAGAACTCTATTACCTCATTTTCAGATGCAAATTTTACTTTCTTGCTTAATATTTTTTTTTCTATATTTTTTATTTCTTTATCGTCTCTAGACGGTGAATGATGCGAAATAAGGAAGTTTTTAACATCAATTTTATCTGCTAAATTAATGCCCTGTTCAATACTAGAATGCCCCCAACCTTTTTTATCAGACAGCTCACTGTCTAAGAACATTCCATCCCAGATAATAGCTTCTGACTGATCACAAAAATCAATTAATTTTTCTTCTTGAATATCTTCATATTCATTATCCAATAAATAACAAAACTTTTTTTTATTACTTATAATGCTATACCCAGAGCAATTTCCGGGATGATTGAGATCAATTGAATTAATATTTAAATCATCAAAATTATTTACAACTTGTTCAAAATCCAAAAAATTAAATCTATTAATAATTTCAATAAAATTTACAGGAAAATAAGGATTACTATAATATGCACTTAAATTATTATAGGTATCAGTTTTGTCAGAATGAGCTGATGTTAAAGTAATTTTTTTACTATCTTTAATATCATAATTATTAAAAGCTAATCCTTGTATATGATCATGATGGAAATGCGAAATAAACAATATAGTTTCAAGTTCATTAGAAAAATTAACTTTTGAAAATCCTGAACCGCAATCAAAAATCAGTTGATATTTTTGAGTTTTAATTTCTACACAAGGAGTATTACCGCCAAAAAATAAAAAATTTTGACTTGGATTTGGTGTCGATCCTCTTACCCCATGATTTATAATCATTCAAAACTCATTGTTATTAATTTATGATAAAAAAATTCTTTAACATGTAAATATATTTTTGATTTTAGATGTAATTGCTTAAAAAAATATCAATTCAAAGTAATTAGACCGTCTACCGCTACAATTCCTTCATTATTTTTTTTTACTATAACTGGATTGATCTCCGCCTCTTTAATTTCTTTGACTAAAGCAAATTTAGATATATTCACTATTGCATTAGCAATAATATTTATATCAATTTTGGGAAGTCCTCTATATCCAGTAATTGTCACAAGACTTTTAACTTCCTTAATCATTTTTTTTGCCTCTGTGACATCAACTGGTGCCATCCTTATTGATTTGTCATTATATATCTCTGATAAAATACCACCTGAACCTATTACAATAATTGGTCCAACTAATTCGTCAACTCTGTAACCTAAAATTATTTCAGCAATTCCTTTTTCCATTTTTTGAATAAGAAATTTTTTTTCACTACTATTTATTTTTAATTTCTGAAATACATCTGATAACTTTTTAAAACTAACTTTCACCTCTTCTAAATTTTTTATATTTAATTCAACACCTCCAGTTTCTGTTTTATGCATTATCTCACTTGATAAAACTTTCATTGCTAGAGGAAAACCTATTTGGGAACTGTGTTCTATTGCTTGTTTTTCGTTGGAAATTACTTTGTAATCTACAATTTCAATTCCTATATCTTTAAATATTTCTAATGCTTCTTCTTCAGATAAATTCTTGCATATGTTTTTCTTTAGTTTTTTTGAAATGTGACTTAAGTCATTTTTTAAAATTATTGGTTTGACTGGATTTTTAGTATTTAAAAAAGTCTTCACACTCTCCGCACAAGACTCAGGCGTTCTAAAACAAGCAATATTATTTTGATGTAATAAATTTAGTGCTTCTGGAGCATCAGGGGCAACGTACACAGCTAACGGTTTTGGGTAATTTGCCCATTTTAATAGAGGCTCAACTGCTTGCTCTGGTCTAAATTTAGCAGAGGAACCAACTACCATCACAACTAAATCGCAATTTTCATTTTTCATCATCTGACTAATTACTTCATTAACAATTTCTGGTTTTGTTCCAGCAATAGTTAAATCAACTAATTTATTATTGTTAAATGCAATATTATTGTCTTGCATAATTTTCTTTATTGAAAGACCAGGATCAATTATTTCAATATCACTGCCAGACAAGCTTTCTACAACCATAGCACCGCCCCCACCAGTTGTAGTAACTATACCTACTCGTTTAGATTCAGATCTTTTCTTATTTTTAAATAAATTAGGAATTTCAATTAATGTTTCAAAGATTTCTACTCTAGCAATACCATGATAACTTATGAATGCATTAAACGCATCATCATTTCCTGCTATTGCTCCTGTATGTGATTTAGCTAATTCTTTACTTAATTCAGATTTTCCAAGTTTGTAACAGATAATTTGTTTTCCAGCTGCGTGAGCCATTCTGGACATCTCTGCTACTTCATCACTGTTTCTTAATGTTTCTAAAAATAATATTATGCTTTCAGTGTTTGGATCATTAACTAGCATTTTACCAATTTCTCCAACGGAGAGATCCGACTCATTTCCAACAGAAACCAACTTAGAAAAACCTATACCTCGAGAGTGGCCATGAGCCAATAAGGCTCCAATAAGACTCCCGCTGTGGGAAATTACACTAAGACTTCCTTTCTTTAAATCTTGTAATTCAAGCATAGCATTTGCACTTAAAATGACATTATCTGAGATATTTATAAGACCAATACTATTTGGTCCCAATATTCTCAAATCACCTTTTTTTGCTATTTTAAAAACTTGTTTTTCTAAATCATTACCTTCAGATCCAGACTCAGTGAATCCTCCAGATAGAATTGTGGCGCATCTAACTTTTTTTGATATAGCATCTTTAATTGCTTCAATAATTTTATTACTATCAACAACAATAAAGATATGATCAATATGTTCATTTATTGATTTTAAATTTGGATAACATTTTAATCCAAAAATTTCTTCTCTGTTTGGATTTACAGGAAATATTTTTCCTTTATATCCATGCGATACCAGAAACCTTTGTGCTCGTGAACTAGTCTTTTTTGGGTCAGCAGAAGCACCTATTATTGCAACTGATTTTGGGTTTAAAAAAGATTGGGATAAAGAAACATCTATCATAATTAAAAATCATTCATTTGGCCTTTGTGAAAATCTCCTTTCAAAGATGTCTTCGGCTATTCTATTTTTCATCATTTCAGTTGATCCACCTGCAATTTGCCATCCTCTAGATTTTCTGAAGCAATATTCAACTAGTGACTCCTGTGAATATCCAGTACCGCCCATAACTTGCATTGCCTCATTACTAATTTCGAATCCTGCTTTATTACAAAATGCTTTAGCAATTGAAGTTTCTTTTGAAGAAGGAAAACCTCTATCTGCATTTATTGCAGCTCTGTATAATAGTAATCTGCCAGCTTCAATTTGAATTTTCATATCTGAAAACTTCCATTGAATACCTTGGAATTCACAAATTTTCTTTCCAAATTGCTCTCTTGTTAACGCATATTCTTTAGCAACATTAAAAGCAAACTCACCAAGGGCAAGTGATCTCGCAGAGTTTCCAATTCTTTCTGCATTAAATCCTGAAATTTGTTTTTTAAATCCACCAGGTCCTAACAAAACATTTTCTTCAGCAATATAAACATTATCAAAATATAATGCACACCATTCTTCACCATTAGTATATTTTGATGATTTACCTTTCGAAAAACCTGGCATTGATGTATCCATTATAACTGATCCAATTCCATTAATTCCTTCATGATATCTTACATAAATCAAAAAGATATCCGCATCTGGTGAGTTACTAGTAAAGACTTTACTTCCGGATACTCTAAACCCTTTGCCGTCTTGAACAGCTTTGGTTGTCAAATCAGTTACTGCTGAACCAGCATTAGGCTCAGTCATACCTAAACCAATTACCATTTCTCCGTTTAACAATTTTTTTAAATATTTTTCTTTTTGAAAATCAGTTGCGTACTCTGCGAATGTCCTTATTGGACCAAAGCTTCCTGCTTGTATCACATCTGCACTTCTTGGACAAATTAAGGCAACTTGCTCTATTGCAAGAACAGCATCCATTAAATTACCTCCCTGCCCCCCATCTTTCTCAGGGAGTGTAATTCCCATCAAACCATTGTTAGAAAATAACTTTGCAATATCTTTAGGAAATAAAGGATCATGAGCACGTCTAAGATTATCCTTTTTTAAATATTTATCCGCCAGATTTCTTACTGAGTTTTGAAATGTTATTTGTTCTTCTGTTAAATTAAAGTCCATTTTTATTCCTATTGTGAAAAAATTTAAATTTATTATTTAAGAAAATTTTTTAACTCCTTTTGAAATATAGGCCAACCTTCATCATTTTCGAGAATCACATGATTGTTTCCATTTAATGGCACAAATTTAGAATTTTTTATATTTGCTGCCATAAATTTACTCTCAGAAATTGGTACCCTCGCATCATTTTTAATATGAAAAATTATTGTGGGAATATTAAGTTTAGGTAATAATCCTGAGACATCTATTTGATCATTGGCTGAAATAATTTTTACAGCGTTTTTTGCAGATGTAGATACTTTCATAACATTGTTAAATGAGTTCATTTGTTCCTTTGTTCCATCAGGGATCATTGTTGATGAAAAAAATTGCCTAAAAGCTGGATTCTCATTTTCCCATCCGTTTAATATCATATTCTTTTCTAGTTCAAATTTTTCTTTATAATCAGAGTTTCCTCGTTTTGCTCTTCCTCTAGCATAACCTCCAACTAATATTAAATGAGTTACTTTTTCTGGGTATTTATGTGCATAAGCTATTGAAACTGAACATCCTTGTGAGATACCAAAAATTGGAAATTTATTAATTTGCGAGTTATTTACCACAGCTTCCATGTCTTTAACAAAACTCTCAAAGTTTATATTTTCTGGATCTAGATCTGACAAACCATTTCCTCTTTGATCAAATCGGTACAAAGTGTATTCCTTAGCTAAAAATCTATACATGTGCGTCCACATCGGATTTCTCCAATCATGCTCTAAGCTACTAACAAAATTCGGTGCTTTTAAAAAAGGTGTTCCTTTTCCAATACTTGCATAAGCAATGATAGTACCATCAAATGAACTGCAAAATCTTGTTTCTTGGTTAGCTTCTGTTAGCAAATGATTTTCTTGAATTTTCTTTATATCACCTTCGAATATATTTATTTTATATACTTGAACTTTTTGGGAAATATTTTTTAAGAATTGCTCGCCTATATTTTCAATGTCTAATGGTTTCAAATTTTTGATACTCTGATAAACATCATTTGTAATGCAAATATTTCCTGCATCAGCTATTGACTCTAATCTACTTGCAATATTTACAGTGTTACCAAAAATATCTCCATCATCTAGAACTACATCACCAACATGGATTCCAATTCTGAACCTTATTCTTTTGTCATTAGCATTGTCTAATTCATTTTCATAAATCCCCTTTTGTATGGATATGCTACTTTGTACAGCATCTAATGCACTTGGGAAAATAGCTAAGAAGCCATCTCCAGTTGTTTTAATAATTTCACCATTAAAATTTTCTATTTCTGGTTTAATTATTGTATTTAATTGATTTTTTTGTCTTGAGAGTAAATTAATTTCATCATCTTCAATTAATCTTGAAAATCCTACCATGTCTGCAGCAACGACTGCTAATAATTTTCTTTCCACAACACCCCTCATGCAGAATTTTAGATGCTTTCGCTATTTCCATATATTATCTAAATGTATTTAAATTTATAAGAAAATAAAAATAAAAAAAATTAAATAATTTGTATAATTATGTTAAGCTACCAATGCCAGGGGTGCAAAATTTTTGCTGAGAGATTAACCCTTAAAACCTGATCTGGTTAAGACCAGCGGAGGGAGTTGCTATTTTAAATTTAGAATTTAAAACATATTCCCCATAAAAATGTGAAATAGTAATATTTAATATAAGGAAATAATATGTCTGATGAATTATCCAAAAATGCTTCAGAACTTTTGAAGAATATAAGGGATAAAGGTCCATTAGTATGGAATTTTTCAAATTTTGTCTCTATGGATATTGCTGCTAATGCTTTACTTTCAATTGGCGCATCTCCTGCAATGGCACATGCTAAAGAAGAAGCAAAAGATTTTAGTCAAATTTGCAAAGCGATCAACGGTGCGTTAACAATCAATATAGGAACCTTTGATCCATACTGGCAAGAATGTGCATTGGAAGCAGCAAAGCACGCAAACGAAAATAATATTCCTTGGGTTTTAGATCCGGTTGGTGCTGGTGCTAGTGGCTTTAGAAATAAAAATGTTGAGCAACTTATTAAATTTAAACCAACAATACTAAGGGGTAATGGATCAGAAATTATGGCTGTGGCAGGACTATCTGGGGGAGGTAAAGGAGTGGACTCAACTTCAACCTCTTATGACGCACTAGATGCTGCAATTTCAATAGCTAAAAAAAATAAAATTACAGTAGCAGTTACAGGAGCTATAGATTATGTAACTGATGGTCATGTTACCTATGCTATTGAGGGTGGACATGAAATGATGACCAAAGTTACTGCAACCGGTTGTGCATTAACTTGTTTAATTGGAGCAGCTGTAGCAGTTGGAGAAAATAAATTACTTTCAACTGCATCAATGATTGGAATTTATGATTTGGCAGGAGAAATGGCAAGCAAAGTTTCTAAAGGGCCAGGGAGTCTAAGAATGAACTTATTAGACAAATTATATAATATCTCTTCAGACGAAATCATAAATAATGTAAAAATTAAAAATGTCTAATCTTCAATCTTATTTTATTGCAGGTCCTGAAAATTTACTTCCTAATCATATATACAAAAGTGAAAATCCAAATAAAGCACTTGTTAGAATAGTTGGTGAGCTAGCAGAAAATGGTCTTGATGTTTTTCAATTGAGAGCTAAATCAATAAATGATAACGAGATCATAGATCTTATAAGAGATCTTAGTTCAGCAACATACAATACTAAAATGAAGCTTTGTATTAATGATAATGTCAATGTTGCTTCTAAGTGCAAAGGTTTAATTGATATACTTCATCTTGGACAGTCTGATATGAAACCAAATGAAGCAAAAAAAATGATAGGTCAAAATATTGAAATTGGATTATCTATTACAAATAAAAATCAATTAGATAATATACCTAATTGTGTAAATTATCTCGGTGTTGGACCAATATTCCCCACCGGTTCAAAAAATGACGCATCTTTGCCAATGGGTTCTAATATATTAAGAGAAATCATAAATAAGACAGAACTTCCTGTTGTTGCAATAGGTGGTATTTCTTTAGATGATATTAATGATTTGTTTAAACTAGGAGTTTCTGGTGTAGCAGTAATATCGGCAATATTGAATGAATATAATCCAATAGAAAATTTTTATAAATTGAAAAAAAATATAATAAAAGGCTTAGATAAATGAATATAGTTCTTACAGGTGGTACGAGTGGGCTTGGCTATAGAGCAGCTGAGGTTTTAGGTAAAGAGATTAAAAACAAAATAATTTTAATAGGTAGTAACAAACAAAAAGGTAAAACATCAGTCGAAAATTTAATAAAAGAAACATCAAACAAAGACATTAGTTTTATACAATGCGACCTTTCATCTATTTCAGAAATAAAATCTTTAGCAGATAAATTAAAAAAGTTTAAAATTGATATTCTTATTAACAACGCTGGTGCATTGTTTTTTTCAAGAAAAGAGAGTGTGGATAAAATAGAAAAAACATTCTCACTTAATCATCTATCATATTTCATTCTAACAAATTTATTATTAAAATATAAAGTTATAAAAAATGGAGGCAGAATAGTTAACGTAGCTAGCGGTGCACATAGAGGTGTAAAAATTGATTTTAATAATTTAGAAATGACAACAAATTATAATGGATGGGTTTCTTATAAAAAATCAAAATTATGTAATATATTATTTACTAAAAAATTAAGTGAATTAACTAATAAAAGTAAGATAACTGTTAATTGTCTACATCCTGGTTTTGTAAAAACACAATTTGGAAAAAATAATAGTGGTCTTGCAAGTTTAGCCATAAAATTTCTTATGAATTTCTTTGCAATATCAGTTGAAGAAGGTGCTGAGACAATAGTATTTTTAGCTACTGACAAAAGTGTTAAAAATATTACTGGAAAATATTTTTATCAAAGCAAAATAAAGGAACCTTCAATATTCGCACAAAGTCAAAAAGATGCTGACCTTTTATGGGATATTAGTTTGAGAATTGTCAAAAACAATGGTTTGACATTAACATAGAATTCTTTAACAAGTTAATTTATGAAAAGTTATAACAGTTCTTTAATCACTCCAGTATTGATAGCTGGCTCCATAATAATAATTATTACTTTTGGAATAAGAGGCAGCTTTGGTGTGTTTCAAATACCAATTGAACAAGAATTTCAATGGTTAAGAGTGGAATTTTCATTGGCAATTGCTATTCAAAACCTTGGCTGGGGTATCGGTGCGCCTATTTTTGGAGCTCTGGGTGAAAAGTTTGGTGATAGAAAGATGATTGTAGTAGGAGCCTTTTGCTATGTTATTGGCTTACTGTTGTCAACCATTGCACAAAATCCACTAACACATCAATTCCTTGAACTTATCATAGGTTTTGGAATAGCTGGAACAGGCATGGGAATGATATTAGCGGTTGTTGGCAGAGCCTCGAGTGAAAAAAACAGATCAATGGCCTTAGGAGTAGTTACTGCCGCCGGTTCAGTTGGTCAAATGATAGGAGCGCCAATCGCTCAAGCTCTTTTAAATTTATATAGTTGGCAACAAGTTTTTATAATTTTTTCAATGTCTATAATTTTTATTATATTATTTGTTCCTTTTTTAAAATCTCCTCCTTTATCTTCAAAAAAAGAAATAGAAATAAGCTTAAAAAAGGTATTAGGTGATGCTTTTAAGGATCCTAATTTTTCTATGATTTTTTTTGGTTTTTTTGCTTGTGGATACCAGTTAGCATTTTTAACAGCTCATTTTCCTGCCATGGTTACTGAGATGTGTAGTAGTATAAATGCATCAAGCCTTTTACATATTTTTGGAGTTTCTACAACTTCAAGTTTAGGAGCATTTGCTATAGCATTAATTGCATTTAGTAATATTTTTGGAACAATTTACGCGGGTTGGTTAGGGCAGAGATACCCAAAAAAATTCTTATTAGCTATCGTCTATGCTTTAAGAGCGTTAATTGGTTTAATTTTTATTGTATTTCCAATAACACCAATATCAGTAATTTTATTTTCTTTATTAATGGGTTCTTTATGGTTGGCCACAGTTCCTTTAACCAGTGGATTGATAGCTCATATTTATGGATTACGATATATGGGTACTTTATATGGAATTGTTTTTTTATCACATCAATTGGGAAGTTTTCTTGGTGTTTGGATGGGTGGAAAGCTGTATGATGCTACAGGCGATTACACTCTAGTGTGGTGGATTGGTATAGGGGTATCAGTCTTTTCGACTTTAATACACTTACCAATTAAAGAACAAAAAATGCAACCTGCTTAAATTATAAAACCACAAAGCTGCCATATTATTTCTTATTTGAAGCTAATTATGTTACAATTATGTTAAATATTTCCATTTTGGAAATAATTATATTCCATTTATCTATATTCTCTTATTCATTTTTTTATCTTATATAATTCATAACGAATGAATAAGCCTTCTTAATTATGAAAGAAAAGTGATAGACAATGAAAAATACATTCTTAGCAAAATTAAATAATTATATTACATCCGCTTTTGAAAAGATTGCTGTAATTAGAACAAGACAAGCATTAATAAGTTTAGATGACCGTACACTAGCCGATATTGGATATACAAGACAGCAAGTATTAAACGGAGACTTCTTTAACGTAACAGATGTAGTTGATTTTCCTGCTGGCAAATTGGGTGTAGAAAAATCAGCACAAGATAATAAGACTGATGAAAAGAAAGCTGCATAAAGAATTTAAGAATTAGTATCCTATCCTCCTCCCCTGGATATTAATAAAAGATGATGACATAACATAGAACTCATATCCTCCCCCAAGGTAGTCATTATGTCATTAGAATAAGCAAGGACGAAGGACCCCATCCTTCGTCCTTTTTCGTTTGTATGGGTAAATTAAAAATATTATAATAAATCTATTACTTAGGAGATTTAAGATGGACGATTTTACTAAAAATATTTTTCCTCCGCCATATAGTGGACCAAAACCAGGAAATATAATCCCAGATATTTTTATTGAAGATAGCTTTTCCAAAGATGACGATAGACTTTGGGTTCCCTTATCTCCTGGTCGTTGGTCAAGACCATTATGCTATAATATTAGTCAAGGTTATTGGGTTCATCTAACAAAGGTTATCGGTGGTGGCTTTTTATCTAGACACAGACATCCCGCTCCAGTTCATGGTTTCGTAATTAAAGGTTCATGGAGATACCTAGAGCATGATTGGGTTGCCAAAGAAGGGTCTTATTTGTTTGAGCCTCCAGGTGAAATCCACACACTAGTTGTTGATGAGGATTGTAAAGAAATGATTACATTATTTCACAATTCTGGAGCTTTAATTTATTGCGATGAAGATGGAAACACGATTGGCACGACTGATGTTTTTGATAGAATTGAAGCAGCTAAAAAACATTTTATAAAAGTGGGTTTAGGCGAAGAATATGTAAACCAATTCATTAGGTAGTTTTTAAAGAGCTGGTCCTTTTATATAAGAAATATGTACCAGTTAAAACTAATATTACAGCTACTATCATTCTTACAGGACTACCCATCAAAAATAATGGTAGTGACAATACAATCATAGAAACTGGAACATAAAGTTTTGCGAATAATGTTTCTTTCTTAGCTTCTTGATAAAAAGGGAATATTACAGAGATTACTGCCATCAATAAGAAAAACAATGACCATGGCCTTGAAATAAATAAAAACATATCATCGCTTATTCCAGTAGCTCTAGCTAAGTTAAGTTCTGCCAATTTACCTAAGACAACACCAAGTATCATAGGAGCAAGAGGAAAGCCTAATTTTTTCATAAAATATCCAATTATTCCAAAAAAGAACATAACCCATATATCAAAAACTATATTGTGTAATGCGAAAACTCCAATAGCACAGTATGCTAGAATAACTGAAGCTAATACATACATTGGGATTTTCGTAACAAGTAAAAATATTCTTAATGAAAATGCCTGTAATCCAACCATAAAAAAATGAGCAACGAAAAACGCTATAAAAACACCGTAAGCTAATAACGGTTCGTCTTGAATGAATGTTGGGCCAGGAATGATGTTGTGGATCATTAATGCTCCTAACATAACTGCTGTTACAATATCTCCAGGAATACCGAGCGCCATCATCATAATTAATGCTCCACCAGCTGTTGCATTATTAGCAGCTTCTGGTGCAATGACACCATCATATTCACCTTTTCCAAAATTTGATCTATTAGGTGAAGCTTTTTTTGCTTGATCATATGCTAAAATATTTGAAATTGAACCACCAGCGGCAGGTAAAATTCCAGTAAAAATACCTATGAAACTTGACCTAAATAAATTAACCCATCTTTTTAAAATTATTAATATTGCTTGCCTATGCTCAACTTTCACAACAGTTCCAGACTGAGACATAAGTGGGCTCTTTGCCCTTTTGTCGTCTTCTACATCTGTTAATAATTGTGAAAAAGCAAACAATCCAATTAGAACTGGTAAAAATGCAAATCCTTGTTTGAAATCATCAAAACCAAAGGTAAATCTTGCAACTCCATTAATCTCATCTTCACCAACTGTTGCTGCAAATAAACCAAGTAGTCCAGCAATCAAACCTTTAGTAATATTACCACCTGATAAACTTACTGTGATTGTTAGAGCAAAAATAATTAATGAAAAATAATCCCAAGGACCAAATTCTAATCCTAAGAAAGCTAACTGCGGTGCTAAAGCAACTAAAATTACGGCACTAATCATTCCACCAAAGAAAGAAGACCATAATCCTAACCCTAGCGCGAGGCCTGGCCTTCCTGATCTTACTAACGGAAAACCATCAAAGGTTGTAGCAACTGAAGACGGAGTTCCTGGTATCCCAGTTAACATGCATGACATCAATCCTCCTGAGAAGCCTCCAACAAAAACCCCAAGCATGGTTGCTAATCCTTGAACTGCAGTCATACCAAAAGTAAATGGTAGCGTTAAAATTACGCCCATTGCTATAGTAAAGCCTGGAATAGCACCTGCTAAAATGCCAGCGAGTGTACCTACAAACATTAATCCAAGTGTAACTGGATCTAAAACTATGCTTGCAAAGGCCTGTAAAATAACATCTATCATAAATTTACCAAATTCTTAGAATTTCGCCCTCTGGTAAAATAACTTTTAAACCAAAGGTAAATATTGACCACATAATTCCTATTGTAATAATTGAAATAATTGAATGATTTATAATTTTTTTTATCTCAAATCCACCTAATAAAGTTAGTAACCCAAATACAAACAAAACACCTCCAATTAACATTCCTAAATAATCTAGAAATGCTAAAAAAAGAATAAACATTAAAAAGCATATTGAGGCATTCTTAAATTTTAAAAAAATATTTTGTGAATTTGTATTTTCAGAATTTAAGTTATTGTCAGTTGTAGAAACTATAGATTTGATTAACATAACCAATGACATAACCGATAATAGACACAAAACTATAGTTGGCCAAAAACTAGCTTTCATTCCTTGATAACCAGGGTCTTCAATATCAAAACTACTATTGATCATTATTCCACAGAATAATAATAGAAATATAGCTACAATTGTGTCTTTGTTAATACTCATAATGATTTATTAAAGAAGAGATAAACCAGTTATCTCTTCTTTTTCAAATTTAGTCTTTTCTTTTATATACACCAACTTGTTTTGCTATTGGCTTCCAATAATCATAAGTTGCTTGAAAATGTTTCTTATAATCTGCAGGTCCTTTATAATTAATTAAAATACCTTTTTTGTGCATAGCAGCTTTAAAATCTTTATCCATGGCTGCGCCTTCAAACATTTTTGCGTAATGATTTACAATTTCTGGAGATGTTCCCTTTGGAGCAACAACCCCTCTCTCAACAGCAAATATAACCTTAGCACCCTGTTCTTGTGCTGTTTTAATATCAGGAATTTGATCAAGTCTTGCATCATTAGTAACGCCAAGCGCTTTTAATTTACCAGCTTTGATAAATTTAATAGCTGCAGCCAAATTGATCTCTCCCAACTTTATATTATCTGCTAACAAAGCAGTCATTCTTTGTTTTGTACCATCATATGATACATGTTTAAATTTTACACCAGTTGCATCCTCTAATAAAAGAAAAACAAACTGACTTGTTGAACCAAAGGTTCCACCTGCTGTGATAGTTCCTGGTGCCTTTTTCGCAGCAGCAACTAATTCTGATATGTTATTATATGGTGTGTTTACATTTGCGCCTATTATAGAAGGTGTTGACGTAACCATAGAAATAGTTTCAAATGCATCCCAAGTAATATCTATTCTACCAGTAAAATAACTAGTTATAGCACTTTGGTGAATTGCAAACAAAGTACAACCATCAGGTTTAGCTTTAGAAGCTTGTTTAGCTCCTTTGTTTCCACCTTGGCCACCAACGTTCACGACTTGTAACTGTGGTTTTGCTCCACTTTTATTTACTTTTTCGACCATCTGTCTAAATATGACATCTGTACCACCGCCAGCTCCCCATGGAACAATTAGTTTTGCAGTGCCACAAGGAATACTTGGAGCTGCTGAAGCTCCTGTAAATGATAAAGCTAATAAAGCTGCCCCAGCCAAACTCGCTTTAAATAAATTTTTAATAGGCATTGTTATCTCCACAAATTTGTTTATTTTATTTTTGATAATTATCAATTTTATATTCTCTTAGTTCTTTAATAAGAGTCAATTAATAAAATTTTATATTGGAAATAAAATGAGTAAATTTACTACAAGACCTGAAATTGTTGGCAACTTTGGAGTTGTTACTTCTACTCATTGGATTGCATCTGCAGTCGGTATGTCAATTTTAGAGAAAAATGGAAACGCATTTGATGCTGCTGTTGCCACTGGATTTGCACTTCAGGTGGTTGAACCTCACCTAAATGGACCAGGTGGAGAGGTTCCTTTAATCTTATGCCCTAATGGAGAAAACCCTGTTGTAATATGTGGCCAAGGTGTTGCTCCAAATTCTGCATCTTTGAAAACTTTTAGTGATATGAATTTAAATATAGTTCCAGGAAGTGGCTTGTTGCCTGCTGTTGTTCCAGGCGCATTTGATGCTTGGATGCTTCTTTTGCTTAACTATGGAACTATGTCATTAAGGACTGTTTTAGAACCAGCGATAGGTATCGCAATAAAAGGTTATCCTTTAGTTCCAAACATAATTAATACAATCAAATCAGTTGAAGAACTGTTTAAAACAGAATGGACAAGTTCAGCAGGAATTTATCTCCCTAATGGGAAAGTTCCTTCCATTGGTGATTTTTTTACTAATAAAAAAATGGCTAATACATACTTAAGAATTATTGAGGAAGCAGAAAACAAATCCAATGATCGTAAAGAACAAATCAAACAAGCTCGTTTAATATGGAGTCAGGGTTTTATTGCACAAGAAATAGAAGATTTTTGCAAAAATAATGAGTTTATGGATACAACTGAAAAAAGACATAAAGGTCTATTAACTGGAGATGATCTAGCTAATTGGTCTGCAACTATTGAAAAACCTTTATGTTATGATTACAATAACTATACAGTTTGCAAAACTGGGCCTTGGGGCCAAGGTCCAACTTTTTTACAGCAATTAGCATTGCTAAAAGAATTTGATTTAGATTCATTAGATGAAAATTCTCCTGAGTTTGTACACTTAGTTGTGGAAGCAACTAAATTAGCTTTTGCTGATAGAGAGGCTTTTTATGGAGATACAAATTTCAACGAAGTGCCTATGGATATTTTATTGAGTGAAGAATACAATGCTACAAGAAGAAATTTAATATCCAAAGAAGCCTCAATGGAAGTAAGACCAGGAGTTATACCAGGTTTTGGAGGGAAAGTGTTGGTAAGACCAAAAGGTGGTACGCCAGAGTCATTTTCAAAATTTGATATTGGAGAACCTACAGTAGCGAGGTTTGACGAACCTAATCCATCCAGTCTTGGGGATACAAAAGGAGACACTACTCATTTTGATATAATTGATAAATGGGGAAATATGATTGCTGGCACTCCCAGTGGAGGTTGGTTACAAAGCTCTCCAATAATTCCAAATCTTGGATTTTGTTTATCTAATAGAGGGCAAATGTTTTGGTTAGACGAAAACTCCCCAGGTTGCATTGGTCCAAAAAGAAGACCTAGAACTACTTTATCTCCAAGTCTTGCTTTGAAAGATGGACTGCCTTATATGGTTTTTGGTACACCAGGAGGTGATCAACAAGATCAATGGTCTCTTCATTTGTTTTTAAGACATGTACATTTTAGACTCAATCTTCAAGAAGCAATTGATGCCCCAGGTTTCAGCACTGCACATTTTCCAAATTCATTCTATCCAAGAGAAACTGATATTGGTCATCTAGCAATTGAAAGAAGATTTCCTAAGGAGACTATTGATGAACTTATTAAAAAAGGACATAAAGTAATAATTGATGATGACTGGAGTCTTGGCAGAATGACTGCAGCTTCAAAGGATAATGAAATTTTAAAAGCGGCAGCTAATCCAAGATTTATGCAAGGTTACGCAATTGGAAGATAAATACATAAGGGTAAAAAGATGAATGTTGGTATCGTTGGTTTTGGCTCAATAGGAACAGAAGTAGCAAAAGCGCTCATAAAAGGTGTAGAAAATTTTTATTTATATGGAATTACATCTAGAAGCAAAACAAACGCAGAAGAAAGAATTTCAAAATTAAAAAAAAGTATCGAAATTTTTGACTTAGAAACTTTGATTAATAATTGTAAAATTATTATCGATTGCGCTCCAAAAGAAGCCTTCAGGGATATAGCAACTCGATGTATTAGTGAAGGTAAAACATTAATAACTGTTAGTGGTTCTGGTATACTTGAGAATTTTGATTTAATTGAAACATCAAAAAAAAATAACTCTCAAATAATTTTAGCAACAGGTGCAATATTAGGTTTAGATGCATTAAGAGCTGCTGCAGAATCCACAATTCATTCCGTTAAAATGACTACTCGGAAACCACCTAATGCACTTTCAAAAGCACCATATGTCATTAAAAACAATATAGAACTTGATCAATTATCAGAAGCTAAATTAATTTTCAAAGGCTCAGCTACTGAGGGTGCAAAAGCTTTTCCAGCAAATGTCAATGTCGCTGCTGCTGTTGGTCTGGCGGGTATAGGTGCTAATAAAACCCAGCTTGAAATATGGGCAGATCCAAATCTAGAGAGAAACACGCATAAAGTTGAGGTCAAATCGGATAGTGCAGAATTTGAAATGTCTATTCAAAATGTTCAAACACCAGAAAATCCAGGAACTGGAAGAATTACAGGATTAAGTGTGATTGCTTGTTTAAGAGGTCTAAAATCTTCCCTTAAAGTTGGATCTTAAAATTTAATTTAGATTTTCTTTGTAAATTTTCATTCTTAAATAACAAGCTTTAAGAATTGGGCAATCAAGGTTAAATTTTTCTGCTTCTGTAATTAAATCTCCAAATATTTCTTCATGCTCAGTGAATCCTTTTTTTTCTACGTCTCTTAGCATTGAAGCTTTAATGAGTGATCCTGGTGTCATTATATTTTTCAAAACATTTTCTGTTTCTAAATCACTAATAATATAACCGTTAAGTTTTGCTATTGATCTACATTCATCGTACAAGTCTGATAAAGTATTTTTACCAACCACATGATTACTTATTTCTCCAAGTGGACAATTAAACAATGTTGTAGCCCCGGCAACAGTTGCAATAAAAACCCATTTTTTCCATAAATCCAAGGTAATATCTTCTGATATAGCAACGTCAAATTTAGTTCTTTTGCAAATGTTATAAAATGATGCAAGTTCATTACTTGGTTTTTTTTTTCTATCACCAAAAGTTATTTTTTTAAATTCACTAAAATGTTCTATTGCACCATCATTATTTATAGTTGAGCTTATATGAGCCACACCACCAATTACATTTTCACTACCAAATTCTTTATCTAATTTTTCCATGTGAGTAAACCCATTCAAAAAAGGGATAATAATACCCTTTCCTTTAACCCCTTTTAAATCTCGCATGGCTTGATCTAAATCATAGGTTTTACACGAAACTAGAATAACATCGTAGATTGATTTTAATTCATTTGATAGAATTAAGTTAGGTTCTAATTTTAAGTTACCAAGTGGGCTTATAATCTTTAATTTATTTTTTATTAATAGCGCCTTTCTTTTTGGTCTTACTAAAAAAGTTACATCAGCACCACTTTCTTGAAGAAATCCTCCAAAAAAACCTCCGACTCCTCCAATTCCTAATACTAGTATTTTCATATAAACCCTGACACTTTAATTTAATTATTTAAGTTATATGGTTGCTTCAATCTTAAGTCGATATAAATATAAAATCAGATAAAATTAGAATTTTGTAATTCAGATATCTTTATCAACAAATCATCTGGCAATGACCCCATCTCAACTGCTTGCAAAGAATTTTTTAAATGATCTAAGGAAGCCAAGCCTAATACAACACAGTTCAAACTTTTATTGGATAAACCATATCTCAGAGCGAATTGAGCTCTGTTGCCATAGGAGTCACCTACTAATTGAAAAATTTTTTCAACACGCCTTTCTTCTTCTTTCATATTAATAACATGAGTAACTGGAATTTCTCTACCATGCCTTACATTTGTAGCTAACAATCCAGCTGCAAAAATCCTTATACCCATTATGCCCATCTCAAACTTTTGACAATCTGCAATTAAACCAGAAAAATCATAGTCACCCCAATTACCTCTTTCTCTAAAATTAGCACTTGGATTTAACAGATTATAATAAATTTGAGCTGTATCAAAATGACCAGTTTGTATAATTTTTCTTATAGATTCTGTATCCCCTAAAGCTGTAAGTCCAATATTTTTAACACGTCCATCTTCTTTAAGCTTTGTCATTGTCTCACAAACATTATTAGTTATTAATTGTGAGGAGGTTAGAGTATCATTACTTTCTTCAATAGTTATTCTATTATGTAATTGATATAATTCTAATTTATCTACCTTTAATCTATTTAGTGTGTTGTCTAATTTTCTATCTAACTGTGAAACGAACGTTTCTGAAATAGTAGGATCTAATCTAGCTTTCGAAGATATCTGTAATTTATCTGAAGCAGGAAGAGAACTTATTAAATAACCAATATTTTTTTCAGATTTACCATCGCTATAACTTTCAGCTGTATCAATCCAATTAATGCCAGCCTTAATTGAAAGTTCAATTGCTTTCTCCATTATATCAAAATTAGGGTCAATAAATAATCCTCCAACCCAACCACCACCTAGAATAACTTGGGATATATCTAATCCTGTTCTACCTAATTTTAATTTTTTCATAATATTACTATCTTTATCTATTTTTAGTTGTATTAGATTATTAAGTGAATACTTCTTATTTTAACTTATTTAAAATAAAATAATGAATAAAGACAAAATAATTTTTAAAAATCTGATATTAGGATCATTTTTTGCGTCCTTTTCAGCAGCACTTGGTGGATCAACTTTTGTTTTTACAAGACTAATTGTTGATGATTTAGATCCATTTACTCTTAGTTTTCTACGTTACGGATTAACTGGACTTATTTTGTTTTTGCTTTCTATTTCTGTATTTTTAAAAACAAAATTTTTAGGAGAGGACAAAATTCCTTTAGCAATTTTGGGATTAGCCATGATAACAATTTTCCCTAACTTTATGGCCGCAGGACTTGAATATACAACTGCAGCAAGAGCAGGATTACTTTATGCAACCATGCCACTTTGTACTATAATAATAGCTTTTTTTTTTAATATAGAAAAAATTACAATAAATAAGTGTGTAGCTGTTTTTATAGCTGTTCTAGGAGTATCATTTTGTTTGTCAGAAAGTGTGAGCAATAATTTCAATCAAACATTAAAAGGTGATTTTTTAATGATGATTGGAGTAATTGCTGCGTCATGTTTTACTGTTTTTTCAGGCAAGTATCTAAATAAATATGGAAACATACCAGTCATGATTTATGTAATGGGCACTGGTACATTGATCAATTTTCTTATATCTTTGTTTTTTGGTTCATCTTTTGAAAAAATGAATCAAATAGGTGAAGTTCAAATCTATGCATTATTAATGTTAGTCATTCCAGGTGGAGTTTTAATGATGTATTGTTGGGGAAAAGCACTTCAATTAATTTCTCCAACTCAAGCTGCAATTTCTCTTGGATTCAATCCTCTATCTGCGATTTTACTTGGCTCTTTTATACTTAACGAAGAAATAACTTTAAAATTGATTGTAGGTTTCTTATCAATAATTTTTGCAATTACACTAGCTAATTGGAGAATAAAGAAATAATTATAAATAGTTTTATTTAAGTTTCTCTTTTAGTAGTTTATTTACAATGCCTGGATTTGCTTTACCTTGGGATAATTTCATAACTTGTCCTACAAAAAAACCAAAAAGTTTATCTTTTCCACTTAAATATTCATTAACCTTATCTTGGTTGTCTGAGATTACTTGATCTATCAATTTTAAGATCTCTGAATCATCAGAAACTTGCTCAAGTCCTTTTTCTTTTACAATTTCAGAAGGTGACTTTTTACTTTTCATCATCTCTGAAAATACTTCTTTTGCAATTTTACCTGAAATAGTTCCATTGGATATCAAAGAAATTAATTCTCCAAGATTTTCAGAAGTAATTGGTGATTCTGAGAAAGACAAATTATCTTTTTTTAAAGCACCAAATAATTCAGTTATCATCCAATTTGCCGTAAGCTTTCCGTCTCTTCCATTTGCTGCTTGTTGGTAAAAATCAACGTAATCTTTCTCCTCTACTAGAATAGAGGCATCATAAGCAGTAATACCAAAATCTTTAACTAGTCTTTTTTTAAGACTGTCTGGAAGTTCTGGAAGTTTTTCTTTAATATCTTGAACCCAACTTTCTGTAAATTCTAGAGGCAATAAATCTGGATCAGGAAAATATCTATAGTCATGAGCATCTTCCTTACTTCTCATTGATCTAGTTTCTCCTGTGGAAGTATCAAAAAGTCTTGTTTCTTGATCTATTGTTCCACCCTCCTCCAATATATCAACTTGTCTTTCTGCTTCAGATTGTATTGCTTGAATAATAAATCTAATTGAATTTAGATTTTTTATCTCACATCTTGTTCCAAATTCTTCTCCAGACTTTCTAACAGATACATTGCAATCAGCTCTGAGTGATCCTTCTTCCATATTTCCATCACAGGCACCAATATATCTCAGTATAGATCTAATTTTTTTTACGTATGCACCTGCTTCTTGAGGTGATCTTATATCTGGCTTTGAAACTATTTCCATTAATGCAACACCAGTTCTGTTTAAATCTATATATGATTTTGTTGGATGTTGATCATGAAGTGATTTTCCTGCATCCTGTTCTAAGTGTAATCTTTCAATACCAATTGTCGTTTGTTCGCCATCATCTAAATCGACTATGATCTCACCTTCACCTACAATTGGTTTGGTGAATTGACTTATCTGATATCCTTGAGGTAAATCTGCGTAAAAGTAATTTTTTCTATCAAAAACTGAAACATTATTTATTTTAGCATTTAGTGCCAGTCCTGTTTTAACTGCTTGTTCCACACAGAATTCATTAATAACTGGTAGCATGCCAGGCATTGCAGCATCGACTAAGGATACATTTCTATTAGCTTCAGAACCAAAGGAAGCAGACGCTCCTGAAAACAATTTTGATTTACTAGAAATTTGTGCATGTATTTCAAGTCCAATTACCATTTCCCATATACCAGTTTCTCCTTGAATATGTCCTGGCTTCAAAGTTGAGGTGTCATTCATTTTGCAGCTCCATCAGCTATAAAATTAAATTCTGCACTCATTTCTAATACTCTAGCTGTACTAATCAAGCCAGCTTCATCAAAAGAATTTGCAATCAATTGTATACCAATTGGTAATCCAGATTTATCTAGGCCAACTGGCAAGGAAATTCCAGGCAATCCAGCCAAGCTTGCTGGTACCGTAAAAATATCATTTAGATACATAGTTAGTGGATCTTGTTTTTTACCTAATTCGAAAGAAGTTGTTGGTGTTGAAGGGGTCAAAATATAATCTACTTTTTTGTAAACGTTCTCAAAGTCCTCTTTTATCAATCTTCTTACTTTTTGAGCCTTTAGATAATATGCGTCATAATATCCTGAAGATAAAACATAAGTACCTATCATGATCCTTCTTTTAACTTCATCGCCAAAGCCATTTCCACGAGTTAATTCATACATTTCATCTAAACTAGAAGCTTCCTGTCTTGCGCCGTATCTAACGCCATCATATCGAGCTAAATTACTTGAGGCTTCAGCGGGAGCAATAATATAATAAGCAGGCAGAGCGTATTTAGTATGAGGCAACGAAACTGGAATTATCTCAGCTCCTTCATCTCTTAACCAACCAATTGATTTCTCATAAAATTTTACAATATCTTCAGAAATACCATCTTGTGTGTATTCTTTTGGTATACCTATTTTTTTTCCTTTTATGCCTTTATTCAAATAATCTATTAAGTCTGGCATTTTTAAATTTGCTGATGTGGAGTCTTTTTGGTCATAACCAGCCATAGAATTTAACATTAAAGCAGCATCACTCACTGTTCTAGTTAGTGGACCTGCCTGATCTAAGGAAGAAGAAAATGCTACAATTCCCCATCTTGAACACCTTCCATATGTAGGCTTTAAACCAGTTATACCACAAAACGCTGCTGGTTGCCTTATTGATCCACCTGTATCTGTACCTGTTGCTGCCAAAGCGGACCTCGCAGCAACCGCTGCGGCTGATCCACCAGAAGAACCACCTGGAGACATTTTTTTATTTTTCAACCATGGGTTGATTACATTGCCTTTAGCTGCAGTTTCATTACTAGAGCCCATTGCAAATTCATCACACGATAATTTTCCAAGAATAACTGCTCCATCATTCCATAGATTCTGAGTTACAGTACTTTCATAAGTAGGTATAAAATTTTCTAAAATTTTTGAAGACGCAGTTGTTTTTATGTCTTTGGTACAAAACATGTCTTTAATTCCTATGGGAATTCCCTCTAGAGGTCTTGCTATGCCATCAATCAATTTTTTGTCTGATTCTTTTGCCATACTTATGGCCTTATCCTCTACTATTTCAAGATAAGCACCTAATGAAGATGTATCACTAATTGATTTTAAATAAGCTTTCGTTAATTCTAATGACGAAATCTCTTTATTTTTAAGAGCTTTAGAGGCCTCAACTAAATTTAAATCAAGTAATTCAGACATTATTCAATAACCTTTGGTACAACAAAAAAGCCACTAGAGCTTTCAGGAGCATTTTTTAAAACTAAATGTTCAATATTACCATCATTTACATCATCATTCCTAAGTGGCAACTTATGTCCCGTTACAGAAGCTAATGGCTCTACATTAGAGGTATCTACTTCATCAAGCTGTGCAACAAAGCCTAAAATATTATTTAAATCATTAGTAAGACTTTCTTTATTTCCTTCTGAAATATCTAAACGAGAAAGCCGAGCTATTTTATTTACAGTAGGAACATCTACAATTGTGTTTTTGTTAGGCATGTTCAACCCTATATCAAATTGATAAATTTTATTTTATATGAAAGTCTGTTAGCATCAATTATGCCTATCTTCAAGCCTGATGAATTTTTGTTAAATATTTTGCCTAAAAAAAGACTGTTAGGAATTGATCATGGCACTAAAACACTAGGCATTGCAATAAGTAACTCCGATATGACAGTTGCTTCACCAATAAAAACTATAAAAAGAGATAAACTCAAATCCGATTTAAGTAAATTGATTTCAATTTTTGATGAGTACGACATTACAGGATTAGTAATGGGCTGGCCACTTAATATGGATGGTAGTGTAGGTCCTAGATGCGACTCAGTAAGAGATTTTACAAATCGTGTTCTAAAAAAGAAAGATCTTCCAGTTTTATTACAAGACGAAAGAATGTCCACAATGGCTATTGAAAAGCCAATGATTACAGAAGATATGACAAGAAAACAAAGAAGTTTAAGAACTGATAAACTGGCAGCTTGTTGGATTTTGCAAACTGCACTAGACGTATTAAAAAAAAAGATGTAGTAAGATATTTTTAATGAATAAACTATTTAAAAATAATTCTGAATTTAATAAATCTTCCCCTGTAAAATTATCATCTCATCACCTTTTAGCAATAGAAGGAATGCAAAAAACTGAAATTAAGAAACTACTTGATAGAGCTGACTATTTTGCAAATTTAGATAAACATGCCGACACTAAATATCTGTCTAGATATGTTGTACTAAATGTCTTTTTTGAAAATTCAACTCGTACTAGGGTTTCATTTGAACTTGCAGCTAGAAGGCTTGGAGCAGAAGTAATTAATATTTCTTTAATTAACTCATCTATAAAGAAAGGGGAAAGCTTATTAGATACCGCTAGTACCTTAAACGCAATGAAACCTGATTTATTGATAGTAAGACATCCCCATAGTGGCGCACCACTCCTATTCGCAGAATATTTAAGTTGTAGTATTATTAATGCTGGTGATGGAAGACACGAGCACCCTACCCAAGCTTTATTAGATGCTCTAACGATCAA
The DNA here is from genome assembly GCA_902542765.1 of uncultured SAR116 cluster alpha proteobacterium. Taxonomy (GTDB): domain Bacteria; phylum Pseudomonadota; class Alphaproteobacteria; order Puniceispirillales; family Marisalimonadaceae; genus Marisalimonas. Next base: position 47,878 of record CACBVW010000005.1, read on the forward strand.
AAGAAGAATTGGATACCTAGAGGGTTTAAAGATTAGCATATGTGGTGACATTTCTAACAGTAGAGTAGCGAGATCAAATATACATTTGTTAACAACTATGGGTGCTGAAGTTAGATGTGTTGCTCCATCAACATTAATGCCTTCGAGCTTAGAAAAATTAGGTGTGAAATGCTTTAATGATATGAAAGAAGGAATTAAAGATGCTGATGTAGTAATGTTATTACGTCTTCAAAATGAAAGAATGTCAGGCACGGAAAATCCTTCTGAAAGAGAATATTTTAATTTTTTTGGCCTTGATGAAACAAAACTTTCATTGGCCAACCCAAATGCAGTAATCATGCATCCTGGACCAATGAATAGAGGCGTAGAAATAGCATCTGCCCTAGCAGATGATGCAAATAGGAGTTTAATTAAAACTCAAGTTGAAATGGGTGTTGCTGTAAGGATGTCAATAATTGAGGCACTAAATCATTCTAAAAATAAAACTTAAAGAATTCTATGACACATTCAATTTTTAAATCTATAAAACTTATAAATCCTGCTACAAATTTTAATCAAAAAGTGAATGTAGTAATTCAAAATGAAACTATTATTAGTATATCAAAAGATTTAAATTTAGAAAAATTTAATAGAGATGATCAAACTATAATTTATGACTGTGAGGGTCTTACAATGTCGCCTGGTATATTTGATATGCGGGTCAATATTGGAAAGACTGAGAATCTAAAATTCACTCAAATTACTGCCGCCGAAAGTGGAATTACGTCAATGGCAGTTCTACCTAATCAAACTCCAAAGTTAAACAATCCATCTATAATTGATCACATTAAAAGACAATCAGAAGATATAAATCTTCCAAAAGTGATGGTCTATGGAGCCGCAACAAAAGATCTAAACGGTTTAGAAATGAGTGAAATTGGGCTGATGTCAGAAATGGGAGCAATAGGTTTCACTAATGGAAATAAGAGTATAAAAAATAGTCTAGTTATGAGACGATTAATGAGTTATGCAACAATGATAAATCGTCCCATAATTCAACATGCAGAAGATGAAGATTTATCAGGTGTAAATCAAGCTTCAACAACCTCTATAAGAGGTGAAATGAACGAAGGAGAAATATCTACTCGTTTAGGATTAATAGGCATTCCAGCTTGTGCTGAAGTTATTATGATTGAAAGAGATATTAGATTAGCTAAGTTGACTGGGGCGCATTATCACGTAGCACATGTGTCTACAAGAGATGCGGTAAACGTAATTAGGGAAGCTAAAAAATCAGGCATAAAAATTACATGTGATACGGCCCCACCCTATTTTTCATTAAACGAAAGCAAATTATTAACTTATAACACAGCATTCAAATTATCCCCTCCACTTAGAAGCGAAGATGATAGACTAGCAATTATTGAAGGAATTCAAGATGGGACAATTGATGCTATAGCATCTGATCATAGGGCTAGATCGAAGGACACAAAAGCTCAACCTTTTTCTGCTGCTTCGGTTGGAGCGTCTGGAATAGAAACTTTGTTTTCAATTACCTTAGATTTAGTACATAAAAAAATCATTGATATTAACAAAGTAATCTCTTTATTAACTATTAACCCATCCAAAATTCTTGGAATTGATAGCCCAAGTTTAGAGGAAGAAAAAGTAGCTGACTTTGTAGTTTTTGATGAAAATGAGCCTCATACAATTAAACAAGAAAATTTAAAAACCAGTCCAACTCCATTTGATGGGGAAAAAATTCATGGTAAAATTTTAGCAACTTACATAAATGGTCAAGTTGCCTTCATGAATAAAATTCTCAAAAATAAAATAATAAAATGACTTATGATTTAAATTATGTGGTTTTAGGCTCAATCTTTGTTTTTGGATATTTTTTAGGATCAATCCCTTTTGGATTAATACTCACAAAAATATCTGGATTAGGAGATATTAGAAAAATTGGCAGTGGAAATATTGGTGCCACAAATGTTTTACGAACTGGAAATAAAAAAATAGCCCTTTTCACTCTCCTCCTTGACGGTGGCAAAGGTGCAGTAGCAATTTATCTAATTACTATTATTTTAACTAAAGTTTTTGATAATTTTTTTGATATGGTAGGATTTTATCAATGCACAGTTGCAATATCAGCTGTTGTAGGTCACTGTTTTCCTATTTGGCTGAAGTTTAAAGGTGGTAAGGGAGTTGCAACTGGGTTTGGTGTTATTTTATCACTTAATCTAAATGTAGGTATAGTTGCACTAATAATATGGGTATTTATTGCAAAAGTATTTAAAATAAGCTCAATGTCTGCCCTAATTGCATATTTTTTAATACCTATTCTCATGTTTTATTATGAAACTGAAATCATATATTTTTTTAGTTCCTTTTTAATTTCATTAGTATGTTTTGTTCAGCATAGAGAAAATATAAAACGCTTAATTAACAGATCTGAACCAAAAATATAGAAACATAATTATTGTTATTTCATTAAAGTAATGTTATCTGCACTAAATTAGTACATTTTGATTTTTAATAAATAAGTCCAGGAATTAAATTAAATGAAATTAGTAATAGTTGAATCTCCAGCAAAAGCTCAGACTATTAATAAATACCTCGGTAATGATTATAAAGTTATGGCTTCTGTAGGTCACATTAGAGATTTACCATCTAAGGACGGTGCAGTGCTCCCTGATGAAAATTTTAAAATGTCTTGGGAAATGCATAAAGATAAAGAAAAAGTTGTTAAAGAAATAATTGGAGAACTAAAATCAGCAGAATCACTAATATTAGCTACTGACCCTGACAGAGAAGGTGAAGCAATTAGTTGGCATCTTCAAGAAATATTAAATTCAAAAAAAATGATAACTGACAAACCAGTTGAAAGAGTTGTTTTTAATGAGATAACTAAAAATGCTGTTTTGCATGCTATGGAAACTCCTCGAAAAATCAATTCCGAATTAGTTGAAGCGTATTTGGCAAGAAGAGCTTTAGATCATCTAATTGGGTTTTCAATTTCTCCAATATTATGGAGAAAACTTCCAGGTTCAAAATCTGCTGGTAGAGTTCAGTCGGTTGCACTCAAACTTATATGTGAAAGAGAAATTGAAATTGAAAAATTTAACATTGAAGAATATTGGTCAATAACATCTATCTTTTCAAAAGATGATAAACAACAATTCACGGCTAAGCTGTCTGTTCTTGATAATAACAAATTAGCCAAAATGGATCTAAAGAATGAAAAAGAAACAAATTTGGCTTTAGAAAAAATAAGAAATTCATCTTTCAATATTACTAAAATTTCAACAAAAAGAGTTAGGCGTAATCCCATGCCTCCCTTTACGACTTCTACATTACAACAAGAAGCTTCTAACAAACTTGGTTTTGGTGCATCAAGAACTATGCGAATAGCTCAAAAATTATATGAGGGTATAAATATTGGCAGCGAAACAACAGGTCTAATAACCTACATGAGAACTGATGGAGTCCAATTAAGTACTCAGGCAATTGACGAATTAAGAAGTGAAATAACACATCTTCATGGTAAAGAATATATTCCTCAATTACCTAGAATTTATAAATCTAAGGCAGCAAATGCTCAAGAAGCCCATGAAGCGATAAGGCCAACTGCAATATCTCGTCACCCAGAAATTATGTCATCTTACTTAGATTCTGAGCAGCTAAAACTTTATGAGCTTATTTGGAGAAGAACTATATCAAGTCAAATGCAGTCTGCTGAGTTAGACGAAACTGCTGCTGACATTTCAAATGAAAATAAATCTATTGTTTTTAGAGCAAATGGATCACAAGTTCATTTTCCTGGATTTTTTATATATAGAGATAGAGATGATGATAAAATTTTACCTCATTTAATTGAAAATGAAAATGTTGGTTTGGAAAAAACTGATGGCGAACAACATTTTACTCAACCACCTCCAAGGTATACTGACGCAAGCCTTATAAAGAAAATGGAGGAACTTGGTATTGGAAGACCATCAACATATGCATCAATCTTACAAGTACTTGTAAATAGAAATTATGTTGAGAAAGACAGAGGGAAGCATATTCCCCAAGAAAGAGGAAGGATTCTAACAGCATTTTTAAATAATTTTTTTGGACAGTATATTGAATATGATTTTACGGCTGACTTGGAAAAAAAATTAGATAAAGTTTCAGATGGAAAATTAAATTATAAAAAGCTTTTAGAAGAGTTTTGGAATGGTTTTAAGCCTCATTTAAATAAAATGTCAGAACTTGAGAGAGAAAAAATTCTTGAAGCATTAGAAAAGGAATTGGCTGATTTATTCTTTCCAAAAAATGAAGAGAATTCTAATGCTCAACCGAATAGGAAATGTCCAACATGCTCCAATGGGAATTTAGGTTTAGAACTCGGAAGATATGGTGCTTTTATAGGTTGTTCTAATTATCCAGAATGTAAATTCACAAAACAAATTGCAAAAAATGAAAATAAAGAAGAAAATAATGCCAATGAAACTTTTATACCTGAAAATGATGGTGTCTTGGGAATTGATCCTGAAACAGGTCTGAAAGTTATAATTAAAAAAGGCCCATATGGTATTTATCTTCAATTAGGTGAAGAGAAAAAACCAAGACGAACTAGTATACCAAAGCTAGTAGAAGCTTCTACCATCGACCTAGACAAAGCACTTTTATTTTTATCATTACCTAGATTAATAGGCAAACACCCAGAAACAGGTCAGGATATTTCAGCAGGTATAGGAAGATATGGTCCGTATTTAAAATATGATATAAATTTTATAAGCATACCAGCTGATGAAACAGTAATTAACATTGGCCTTAATCATGCTGTGGTTTTAATAGGTGAAAACAGTCAAAAACTTGGTAAAGTACTAGGTGATCATCCAGATGGAAATGGAAAGGTCTTAGCTAAATCTGGAAGATTTGGTCCATATGTTGAATATAATAAAATAAGGGCAACATTGCCCAAATCAATATCATTAGAAGAGATCGACTTAGAAAGAGCTATTGAATTAATTGTTGCCAAGGCTACAAAACCTCCAAGATCAAAAAAGAAACAAACCAAGAAAAAATAAGTTTAATTTCAATAAGATTTGAATAATAAAAATAAGTGCAATCTAATAATAAAATACGAATTTCAAACTTAGAAATAATTTTTATTGATGATGATGGTTTTGCTAGAGGCCATATTTTAAATAAAAATACATCAGATCAAGAAATTTCAATTCCATTTGATAAAACAAATATAGATTTCAATATTGGTGATCATCTATTAGTTGAATTAGAATTTGTTGGGAAAAAACAATACAAATTTAAAAAAATTATTAAAAAGATTGAATTTGAAAAAAATTATTTCTTTGCAGAAGTGAATTTAACATCAAAAAGTAAATTCTACCTTAACGAATTAGAAAGAGGTTCTCAAAAAAAAGCAAAGATTCAGCCAATTTTAATTGATGATATAAAAATTAAAAAAGGTGATGTAGTCAAGGCTCAGAGAGCGTCTCGTGAAGTTTTAAAAAAACTTAAAATCAAAAAATTAAAAATTAATAAGAATAAAAAATCTAGGAAAATTGATTATCAAGATTATGCAGAAATATTAGAAGTTATAGGTAATGTTCTCGATCCTAATGTATATTCTTATCTAGCAATAAGAGAATACAGTATAAAAAATAACTTCAATCAAGAAATCAAAAATGAAGTTATCAATCTAAATGCTTTTGAGAAGAATGGTCGTGTTGACTTGAGAGACTTATCGCTAGTTACAATTGATGGAGACGACGCTAAAGATTTTGACGATGCAGTTTATGCAGAATATGTTAGCAAAAAAAAAGAATGGCGAGTCTTAGTTTCCATAGCTGACGTTTCATATTATGTGACACCAAATTCAGCTTTAGATAAAGAAGCTAAAATTAGAGGAAATTCAGTATATCTTCCAAATTTTGTTATTCCAATGCTTCCTGAAGAATTGTCTAATGATAGATGTTCTCTTAGACCTAATGAAGACAGATTATGCCTTACAGTAGAAATTATATTGGATAAGAGGGGAAAAAAGAAGTCACATTCTTTTTTCAGATCTGTAATTAATTCTAAAAAACGTTTAACTTATCAACAGGTTCAAGATGTTATTGATAAAAAAAATACAGATGAGATTTTTGATAATGAAGTTATAAAAGTTATAAAATCGTTACATAATATATATTTAATCCTAGAAATTTTGAGAGAAAAAAGAGGTGCTTTAAATCTTGAATTGCCCGAAAGGAAAATTTTATTCAATGATACAGGTTGGCCAATTGAAATCAAAAAAATTTACGGACTAACAAGTAATAAAATTATTGAAGAACTAATGATACTTGCAAATGTATCGGCTGCAGAAGAAATAATTAGATATAATTACCCTGCAATATATCGTGTACATGAACCACCCTCTCCAGAAAAGTATAAAATTTTGATTGATATAATTGGAATCCCTCTAGCTAATATACTTATAGGGAAAGTGCCACATCCAATATTAATGAATAAAATTTTAGAGATAACAAAACAGACAGCTGATTATGATATGATAAATCACTCTATTTTAAGAAGTCAGTCTCAAGCTAAATATCATAACGAAAATAAATCTCACTTTGGTTTGGCATTAAAAAACTATGTTCATTTTACTTCTCCTATAAGAAGATATTCAGATTTGATAATCCATAGACAAATTATTGAAATAATAAATAACAAAAATAAAAGAAAAAGTTTTTCAATAACTTCAAAAATTAATAATGAAAAATTCAAAATAATTAGTGAACATATCTCAAACACCGAAAGGCAATCAGTAGCTGCTGAAAGAAAGACCACAGATAGACTAATATCACTTTTGTTTAAAGAGAAAATTAATGACTTAGTTGATTGTACTATTATTTCAATTCATAAATTTGGGATTTTTGTATCTATTGATGGTGGAATAGCTGACTCTTTACTACCTTTAAGAAATTTACCTTATGATTGGTATGACTATGATCCAACAAAACAAATACTAAATGGAGTAGATAGTGGTTACAAGTTTATGATTGGGATGAAATTTAAAGCTAAAATTACAGAAGTTGAACCTTTAACAGGAAGTATCATAGTTAAATTTCATGAAGATATAAAAATGGACTCAAAAAATAGAAATAGAAAAAATAAATATAAAAGAAAAAATAAATTTTCATAAACTTGACTTTACAAAAAAAAAGAATACTTTATGACAAAAATTATTGGAGTAGATAATGGCTAAACCAGCTACATTGCAAATCAAATTATTAAGTACTGCTGACACAGGTTTTTTTTATGTTACTAAAAAGAATCCTAGGACTAAACCAGAAAAATTAGAATTAAAAAAATACGACCCTAAAGTTAGGAAGCACGTATTGTTTAAAGAAGCTAAAATTAAGTAATTTTATTTTTTACATGTTTTTTTAGGTAATATTTCAAATTTTTCTAACAAAGCCTTTATTTCAAAGCTTCCATAATTAACTTTGTATGAGTGTACAACGCCTAGATCATCAATCTCTAAATAGATTTCATATTCTGGATTTTCTTCTTTAGATTTTTCTTTGTAAAAAGCTACTTTTATTGGCCAAATCTTTTTACCCCTTAAATATTCAATATCTTCCGATGTAGTCTCTCTAATTTGACCTATAAATGCCGAGACAATTTTAATGAACTCTTTATCTTCATTTCCAAAAAATACCTTTTTAGTTAATATTTTATTTCCAATCTTTGCTGTTTTAATTAATTCTAATAAATGTTCAATTGGAAATAAAATATCTTTATTAAAAGTTAATTTTTGAATAGAATTATTAATTATAGATCCAGTAATTTCTCTTTTATTTTTTTCAATAAAACCTTGATATGATTTCTTCCCACTAAATTGACTTTCTTCGTTTAATTCAAAGCTATGCTTTGTCCCTAAAAAATTTTCAAAGGTAGAGTAACTTGAAAAACTATTTGATGTCTTGTTATTAGGTAATTCATAAATAAGAACATAATCTTCTTTTATATTCCATCCATTACAATTTTCTATAATCTCAAAAAATGTTTGTCCCTGCCCTCCTTCTAAAAAACTATTATCTTTAATATTTTGAATGTTGAGAGTATATGTAGCTTTATGTGATAAAAGTTGCGCACTTAAAATAGGATAAGCGTTAAAAATAGAAAAAATAATTATAAAATAGATATACTTAATAATCGACATAATTGAACCTCTAAATTAAAATCTAAATATTTAAGAAACATCCTCTGAAAATTTAAAATAAGAAAGTAAAATGGATAAAGTAAATATTATTAGAGATAATAGTACATTAAAAAAATTTTGTAACAAATGTATTAAAGAAAAAGTTTTAGCCATTGATACCGAATTTATAAGAGAAAATACTTATTATCCGGTTTTATGTCTAGTCCAAATTGCAAGTGATACTTTTTCCGCAGTTATTGATCCACTGTCTGAAATTGAAATGGAACCAGTCTGGGAAATACTTTCAAATGAAAAAATATTAAAAGTATTTCATTCTGGAAGACAAGACTTAGAAATTTTCTTTAATATTACTGGCAAAATTCCTACACCAATTTATGACACTCAAATAGCCGCAATGTTTTGTGGTTTAGGAGATCAAGTAAGTTACGATGGGCTAGTTAATAAGTTTCTAGGGTTAAAAATAAGTAAAGAAAGCCAATTTTCTAATTGGTTGCAGAGACCACTTACAAATAAGCAATTACAGTATGCTCTTTCAGATGTAAATTATTTAATTAAAATTTTCCCACTAATAAAAAAATTAATTAAAGAAACTAAAAGAGAAGAGTGGGTTGAAAAAGAATTTCAATATATAACGAATGAAAAAATCTATAATATAAATCCAAAAGAAGTTTGGCAAAGAATTAAGACAAAAAATGCTAAAAGAGAAGTTTTAAATATATTAAAATATCTTGCCGAATGGAGAGAAATTGAGTGTAAAAAAAGAAACTTATCAAGAAATAGACTTATTAGAGATGAGATTTTAGTAAATATATCTCAGCTAAAACCAAGTGATATTTTTTCAATAAAAAAAATACGAGGTATACCAAAGATTAGCGATAAAGATTTAAATGAAATTTTAAAAATAATTGAAACTTCTCGTAAGATTGAACCAATAAATTGGCCTAGAATTACTAAACATTCAAAAAAAGTAAATGTGAATAAGGCAAGCCTAGATTTATTAAAACTTTTATTGTCATATTGTTCACAAAAGAGTGGTTTAGCAGAAAAATTAATTGCAGACGCGGATGAACTAAGATTAATACTTAATGGGCAAAAAGAGGGTTTAGCGGTTTTTAGAGGATGGCGACAAGAAATTTTTGGTAAATTTGTAAATCTATTGTTAGAAGGTAAAATTGCATTTACAATTAAAAATAATAAAATTAAAAAAATAAAATTTTAATTTTCATTCAAACTTTCTAATATTATTTTAATGCTTTTGTAAGTTACTTTTTCCTTAATTTCAAAAGAATAGGTATCTAATTTATCAATTACTTTTATAACACTTTCGAAATTTCTATCGAGTCTCTCTAAAATGTATATAAGTTTTTTATCACTAATTAATAATTTTTTTTCGTTTGAATATTTAACTATAAATGAATAAAGCAACACATCATCTGGCATTTTTATTTCACTTGATATAAGACTTCTTATTCTTGAATTCAAATCATCAAGGCCCCAATTCATCTCAAAAGGTGACATCCTTGATAAAAACAATATAGAGCCTTCTTTATAAGTAACCTGGTTCATGAAATGCATTACTAATTCTGAGGGAAAACTCTTTCCAGGAATAAAATTATCTAGTATAAAATTTTTTCCTTCAGTCACTTGCTCCAAGTAATTGTTAGATAAAGAAGTTAAATAAACACAGCCAATTTTCTGTTTTAGAATTGAACTTAAATGAGTTTTTCCTGAACCTCTAGGACCATAAATGATTGCTCCTGGAATAGAGTTAGTTTTTTTTCTATTTTGCCAAAACTTATAGTTTTCAATTAATTTAACTGCTTTTATATTACATTTAGAAACAAGGTAATTTTCCCTACTTTTCATAGATTTGAATTTTAATGGTAACGCCATTTGTTTATTAATAGTTAACTTATTAATATTTCTTAATTTGTAGGTCATTAACTAATCAGTAAAAAAGTTTTGTGAAATAATGCCTTACCACTACTCCTATAATAGCCGCAATAGGTAAAGAAATTAGGACACCAACAAAGCCAGATAAATAAGCACCCGTCATTAAAGCAAAAATTATCCATATAGGGTTCAATTTTATTGCTTCCCCAACTAATTTTGGGGTTAAAAAATAACTCTCAAATAACTGGCCAAAAATGAATATTATAAACACAAAAATTAATTGAGGTGAAATACCAAATTGAGAAAAGCCAAGAATTAAGGTTAATCCCCCTCCTATAAAAGAGCCTAAATAAGGCACAAATGAAATTATACCGGCAAATATACCTAATAATATTCCAAATTTTAAACCAACTAAAAATAGCCCTAGACTATAAATGACTGATAATACTAGACAAACAAGACCTTGACCTCGGATAAATTTAGATAAAACAACGTCTATTTCTCTTACTAAGAAACGAAAGTCAGTAAGATGGGATTTGTCAGCTATATTATAAACAAAATTTTTGATTTTATTAAATTCTATACTTAAATAAAAACTAATTACGAAAATTAGGATCATATTAAAAAAGCTATTAATAAATTTAATACTATTATCTATAATATTGTTGCTTGAATTAATTAAACCATCAGTCACAGGTTTTATTAAATTTGTGTAGTCAACTTTTTTAATTTTTTCGATAAATAAATACTTAGAATTAATCTCTCTCAAAAATATTTCAATTTTCTCTATATAATCTGGTAACAATAAAACCAAATTTTGTATTTGATAAATAAGAATTGGTAAAATTAATACCAAAACAGATAAAAAACATAAAATGAATGCAATTATGGATATGAAGCTTGCAAAGGTCTCATTTACATATTTATCAAGATGAATTTTAATAGGGTTCGTTAAATAAGTTACAATAAATGCAATCAAAAAAGGAATTATAACTTCAAATAAATAAAAAGTTATAAAAACGATAACTAGAA
>CACBVW010000006.1 GCA_902542765.1 uncultured SAR116 cluster alpha proteobacterium
CAGATAATTTAGAAAGGCATCTCAAACCAAGACCTGGTGTAAATTGGCCTATAAATAATGCTCTTACAGCTCACGATGGAGAATTAGCATCTGCAGGTATTACAACTGTTTTCGATGCTTTAAGAGTAGGATCTATTAACAGAGATGGTGTGCATAGATATGACAAATATGCAAGAGAAACAGCCACCTCTATCAATAACTTATCAAAAGACAAATCTTTTAAGATTGATCATTTTATTCATCTAAGAGCTGAAATATGTTCAGAAAATTTAATTCAGGAGTTAGAAGAATTCAACGATCAGGATAAGGTAAAAATAGTTAGTCTGATGGATCACACACCAGGCCAAAGACAGTTTCGTGATGTTTCACAGTTCAAAGTTTATTTATCAGGTAAATTTGGTCTTTCGGAATCACAAATTCAACAACACTTTTCATACTTAAAAGATCTTCAAAAAATGTTTGGTAAAAAACATAAAATCGAAACAATAAAATTTAGTAAAAGATTAAATGCAGTATTGGCTAGTCATGATGATACTACAATTTCTGATGTGGAAGAGAGTTGTTCACAAGGTATAAATTTAGCTGAGTTTCCAACCACTCTTGAAGCAGCAACAAAGTGTAAAAGCAGTAACATAAAAATAATAATGGGAGCACCAAATTTAGTAAGAGGAGGATCTCATTCAGGTAATGTTTCAGCTCAATCACTTATTGATAAAGACCTTCTAGATATTTTAAGTTCTGATTACGTGCCTTCATCATTGATGATGGCAGCGATAATGTGGGGCATAAAATCTAATAATTTACCTAAAAGTATCGCTGCAGTAACTGCTAACCCCTGTAAAGTTACAGGCTTAAATGATAGAGGAATGATTAAAGAAGGTTTAAAAGCAGATTTGGTAAGATTAAGTATTAAAAAGGATTTACCAATCATTAGAAAAGTATGGGCAAGTGGTCGAGAAGTTGCTTAAATAAAAGATGTATCCAAAACATAAAAAATTAAATCTATCATTTTTAGATAAATACCTAACTTTATGGATTTTTCTTGCAATGATTATAGGTATAGTTATTGGTAATGTTTTTCTAAATATGCCTAAATTTCTTGATTCAATAACTTACAGTAATACAAATATTCCTATTGCAATAGGGCTTATTTTAATGATGTATCCACCTTTAGCAAAAGTAAAATATGAAAAAATAATTGAAGTTTTTAAAGATAAGAAAGTCTTAGCTTTGTCTTTATTTCAAAATTGGATAATAGGCCCTGCATTAATGTTTTTTTTAGCTCTTACTTTTCTTTCTGATAAGCCTGAATATATGACTGGTGTCATACTAATTGGTCTAGCTAGATGTATAGCAATGGTTCTTGTTTGGAATGAGTTGGCTAGAGGAAGTTCAGAATATGTAGCAGGATTAGTTGCCTTTAATTCAATTTTTCAAATTATATTCTTCGCGCCTTATGCGTGGTTTTTTTTAAAAATTTTGCCGGAATTTTTTGGATATGGTGGACAAATTATTGATATCTCCATATTATACATCTCCAAAATTGTTCTAATTTATCTTGGTATTCCATTTTTAGCAGGTTTTGTGACAAGATCATTATTAGTTAAAAGATATGGTGAAGAATGGTACGTGAACAATTTTCTTCCTAGAATAAGTCCTATTACTTTAATTGCGCTGTTATTTACAATAATTATTATGTTTACTCTAAAAGGAAATGAAATTTTGAAACTGCCTTTGGATGTTTTAACAATATCAATTCCTCTAGTCATATATTTTCTAATTATGTTTTTTATTAGTTTTGGTATCAGCAGGTTTGCAAATATTAATTATCCAACGGCTACTTCTTTATCATTCACAGCAGCTTCAAATAATTTTGAATTAGCTATTGCAGTTTCAATTGCCACTTTTGGCCTTGCATCAAAAGAGGCTTTCGCAACTGTTATTGGTCCTCTTGTTGAAGTGCCTATACTAATATTACTAGTTTCCGTTGCTTTAAAATTTAAAGAAAAATATTTCAAATAGACTTAAAATTACTAACTATACTACAGCGTAATCTTAGCTCAATTTAAACTTCATTAAATTGTAATATTAAAATAACAATTCAGTAAAAAAAGTTAGGCATATTCATATTAAAAATGGAGATATTTATGTTTAATAAAAATATGTTAAAAATTTTAGTAACTTCTTCAGTTATTATACTTACAAGTTCAATTTCTACAAAGGCCATGGAAATTAATCAAATATCATCCTTTCAAATTGGAAAAGGTGAAGGTTACGCAGAAATGATACGTTATCACTCCCAATCTAAAAGTCTTTTAGTTACAGCTTCTGAAACTGGCACTATAGAAAGAATTTCAATAAGTGATCCTTTCAATTTAAAAAAAATAGCACCTTTTGATTTGTCAGGTGGTAATGTTACAGCAGTAGCGGTTCATAAAGATTTAATTGCAGCGTCGATAAAAGAAAAAAAAGCAGATGCCCCAGGTAATGTTCAAATATTCAATAATAATGGGGAAAAATTGGCCGAGTATAAAACTGGAGCTTTGCCTGATAATATTGCATTCTCACCTGATGGTAGATATTTATTAACTGCTAATGAAGGTGAACCCTCTGATGATTACAAAATTGATCCAGAAGGTAGTTTTACACTTATAGATTTGTCTAGCGGTGTACAAAATGCAAATGTTAAGCAGATAACGCTTAATAATATTAAAATGCCAGCAGGTGCAAGGATTATTAAACCAGGTTCAAGTTTTGCAGAAGATGCTGAACCAGAGTATATAACATTTGCTCCAGACGGTAAAGAGGCTTATGCAACTCTTCAAGAAAACAATGCCATAGCTACAATTGATATAGCTTCTGCAAAGGTTATTAATGTGAGTGGACTTGGGTTCAAAAACGTATCTAGAACTTCTCATGATGTATCAAATAAGGATGGTGGAATAAATATGAAACGATGGCCAGTTTTGATGATGTATCAGCCAGATGCAATCGTATCCTATGAGACAAAAGGAAGCACATATTTAGTTACAGCAAATGAAGGTGACGCTAAAGACTACGATGGTTTTTCTGAGGAAACTCGCGTTGGCAAATTAAAACTTGATAAAACTATGTTTCCAAATGCTAATGAGTTACAAAAGAAAGAAAACCTTGGACGCTTAAAAACCACAAAAACACTTGGTGACACTGACGGCGATGGAGATCATGATATAATATATGCCTATGGCGGAAGATCATTTTCCATTTGGAAAGATGATGGGACTCTAGTTTTTGACAGTGGAAACGCATTCGAAAACATAATTTCGAAGCGTTCTCCAGAAATGTTTAATGCTAATGGTCCTACCAAAATTGATGATCGTTCAGATGACAAAGGTCCAGAGCCTGAGGCTCTTGCAATAGGCAAGATTAATGGAAGAACATACGCATTTATAGGAATGGAGAGAAATAACGCTATCTTTGCATATGACATTACGCTGCCATCTGACCCACATATGGTGAGTTATATAATGCCTAATGAAAATCACAATTCTCCCGAGGGATTAGAATTTATCCCGTCAAGTGTTAGTCCTACCGGAAAACCTCTACTTGCTGTTGCATATGAAATGACAGGTACAATTGGTCTCTATGAAATTAATAATTAGATTATTAAATTTTATCCTATTTTATTTGGTCAGGAATAATTTTAAATTTCAGACCAAATAATTTTAAAGAAGAATTTTAATGGCCGTAATTAATTATATTATTTGAAGTAATTTAATTTTAGAGTTAAGAAACAAAAATTTGGATTTTAAATTTTTTAATCTTGATTGTATGTATTTGGGTATCAAAACACCTTGCATCCAAAACTTGGAATTTATTTCGGCTAATTTTTTAAATATTATGCCTTATTTAGGCTTTTCAATCTTATTTGCTGCATACGCAACTGCAACTATCCTCAAAAACTAGTATTCGACTAGATTTCCAGTCAAGGGAATTGAGTGTCTATCTTCTTCGTTATACTCTAAAAGAAGATGTCTTTGAGTATCTAACCAATTAACACCTCTGGTTGAGCTTTCAGATAACTCAGTTTCTGTTCTTAAAACTATAGCTATCACTTCATCCGACGTAGTCATTAAATAATGAGTAGGCGGTTTTGACAATGCCCTTTCTTTCGAACGTTCTTTTACATTTGTTAAAAATTCGTTAAAACATTCAGGTTTAGGTCTGAATCTAATTATGGATATTTTTGTTTTCATAGTTTTAATCTTTCTAATCAAAATTGGAAGTTCAATAATCTCATTTTTAAATTTTACAAAAGGATTTTTAATTATTTTAAAATTCAATGATTTATTTTGGAACTTTCCCATAAATATGTTTGACTATTTTACCATCTTGAATGTGATCAATTTCAAGATATGTAAAATTAGGATCAAATCCATCTACTGTCTTAACAACAGTGTTGGGTGTTTCTAATACGCATTGAATTATAGGTTCACTTACCCATTTCACGTCTTTAACCATATTTACAAATTCATCGTAGCTTTTAACTTTATTGCCCATACTTGATTTATGTATGGACTCACAGTGTAAAACTTTTGAAAAAAGTTCAATAAATGGTTGCAAGTCACCTTCATAATGTTTTATGAAAGCCGCTTTTATAGTTTCAAAATTCATGTTTTCGCCTCATAAAAATATTATATTAATAATTAATCATTAAATAAATTTTACATTTATATTAAATTAACTTTACATCTTATTAGTGAAATTTGATTAAAAATGACAGGTTAAATACTGTGATCAAAATTGATTATAAGTGTCTAACTATGTGGCTAACTGCAAACAAAAACCTATATATACAGGCAAAATGGGGCAAAAATGTCAGGCTCATAACCTGAAGGTCGTAGGTTCAAATCCTACTCCCGCAACCAACTATATCAATAAAGTCAATGGCTTGGATCACCCTCAAAGACTTCGGTTTTTGGGTTTTTTGTGTTTGAAGCCTGATAACGATTACAGAGTGATAAATAAAGTAATAAATGTTCGTCAGGCAAAGTTCTCTTTTTCTCAATAATTAATAAAACCATCACTAAGATTATTAAATTATATTAAACAGGAGTAGTCATTTTTATTAGAGCTGATGTTGCTTCAGACTCATAATTATAAACAAAAACACCTGCATATTGATTTTCTTTAAACACAAAAGTTTGTTTAAGTTCTTGAATAAACTCACTAGACTCTTGTTCAAATTTTTTTAATTTATCAATAGTATTAAATTTTATAAAAATTGATAAATCACCTTCTTTACCGATCATTATATTCAAAGATTGAAAATGATATTTAGTAATTTTTTTTCCAAGATTATCCGAACAAAAAGAAGCCGCAACTTTAGCTTCAGTAACTGATGGAAATTTATATTGAAAGACTTTTGCGTACATGATCTACCTACTAATTACAATTCATCTAACATTTCTAAAAGGTCATTAGCTTGTTTGCCTTCAAGTTTAATGTTTTTCATTATCTTTGTGTGTAACCCCATTTTATCTTGGATTATTTTTCCTTTTTCTGTAATTTCTAACTTTAAATTTTCATTAATTTTCAATAATCCATTATCAGAGAGTATTTCTTCAAAATCTTTTGATATTTCCATTTTATTGCAAGCATGAATAAAATTTTTAAATATTATTATATCGCTTAAACCTGTTTCTTGATAAAAAATTTCTATAGCATTTATCAATCTATCAGAAGTTAATAGTTTTTGATCAGTCATTACATCTATCTGGTGAGCAGCTTTTTTTATTAGTTTTTCTACTAAATCAATTTTATCTTGAGACAACTCTATTATTTTGGAAAAAGTCATCATGCAAACCATACCAAGTGCGTAATTGTTTTGGTCTATAATAGGAAAACCTATGTAACTTTTTACACCCTTTTCATTACTGTGAGTTTTGGTTATTTCATGTTTTGTAACATCAAAGGCAACTAATGGTTTAGTATCTAGTAAAACATGAGCACAAACACTTCCATCTTTAGGTCTGCGTCTACTTAAATTTTGTGTTTTTTCTTGTTCAGGCTGAATTTCTGCTAAATAACATCTTTCTTTACTATCAAACAATTGAAATAAAACAGCTTCATAACCAGTTATTTCTTTAGCCAATTCACAGTAAATATTAAATAGGCTTGCTTGATTGGAATCTATTAGACCAGTTCTCTCAACTGCTTCTGCTCTTCTTTCTTCATTATCAGGTAATTGTGCTGATATAAAACTCATCTTTTCTCTACCTTTTTATAAAATTAAAAATCACATTAAGAATTATTAGAAAATAATCTCATAATTTAAATTACAGGCATTAGCAAAATTTTTAAATCTTCGTTCATTTTCTTTATCCATGAGAGCTTTGGCTTCAGATTTTATTTTACAAGTTAATTTATTTTTCTTAATCTTAAATTTAATATTATCCAAATTTTTTGGTAATCCTGCGCTAAAATTATATATAAATCTTAATCCTAGACCTATAGCATACGATGAAATTTTTTGCTTTTCTGAAAGTAAATTGATTATTCTTTTATCAATTTGTTGTTTATCTTTAGTACCAATATATCTGTGATAAACAACTTTGGCCATCCATACCCTCTCAATATGAGTTAAATCTCTTACTGGTAGTGATAAGATTTTGTTTGCGGCAATATTACCTCTCATATCTGGCTGTTCGTCCCAAGAAATATCTGAAAGATTAGTACTAATTTTAAATACCCTTTCAAGATCTTTATCTGCAATTTTTTCAAATATAGGACCGAATATTTTTTTTATTTTAGTTTGCATTCCATTAAATCTTTGGTTTTTTGCAAGTACATTATAGTAAGCAACTTTATCTGGATTGATCCTATTTTCTTTATTTAATTCTGCTATCAATCCATCTCTTATACTTGTTCCACTAATCATAATATTTTTTACATTTGATGATAAAATCAGGTGAGTTATTATCTTTGCTGCAGTTGAAATAGTATCTGTTCTACCAGGAGGTATACCTAATACTTCTTTGTTTTCATCTGACATTTGATCCAAAAGAATTATCCCTCTTTCGATATCGAATTTTAATCCATGCAATAATGAAAGTGGATAATTATAATTCTTTATATAGGCAGATCCTAGAGCTCTAAAACTTCCACCTGTTCCATACAATGTAAGACCTTTAGATTTATTCAGCCATTCAACTTTATTAATTTCTTTTCTGATTTCTTCACTAGTAATTTGAGATAAGTGCCCAATATCGATACTCGTTGATTTTATCTTTTTTCCATCTTGAATAAGAATAAGTTCTAAACTTCCTCCTCCTAAATCTGCTATAAGCCCTTTATCAACTTTTATATTGCTAAGAACTCCTAGACAGGCATAGTCAGCTTCCTCTTTAGCAGACAAGATTTTAATATTATGATTAAGAAGTTTTTCTGCAGGACGTAAAAATTCTTTTGCATTTTTGGCTTTTCTAACAGCTGCAGTTGCTATAATTATTTGATGTTTTACAGACATTGTTTTTATTATATATGCAAAACGCTTTATAGCTGACAAAGCTTTTGAAATTGATTGACTTGAAATATTTTTGCTCAATGATAAACCCTCACCGAGTTTACAATTTATTCTTTCATTAAATAATGGAAAAGGGTATTTACCATTTTGAGGATATATAACAAGTCTAATAGAATTAGAACCAATATCGATTATTGCTAATTTACCTTTATTTATCTTCCTATAAAAACTTAAAGCTACTTCATTCATACTTATATTTTAGCTAAGCTTCCCTGACCTGATAAACTTGGGTTTTTCATAAAATAAGTGTGCGCACAAAATGTTTTGTCCTTATTATTTTTTTTGGAGTATTCTCCATTTTTATTTAATTGCCAAGTGTTTTTTGTGTCATTTATTAAAGCCGGTAATACTTGATCTAGGATTTGACTTCGAACTGTTTTATTTTCTAAAGGTATAAAAGCTTCAACTCTATGGTATAGATTACGTGGCATTATATCAGCAGATGCTATATATACTAGATTACTTTCAGACTGAAATTTTCCTTTATTTGCAAAAACATAAATTCTTCCATGTTCAAGAAATCTTCCTATAATTGCAGTTACTATAATGTTTTCAGACATTCCTCTAACATTAGGGCGTAGGCAACAAATACCCCTAACCATCAAATGAATTTTTACCCCTGCATTAGACGCTTCATAGAATTTTTCAATTATTTTTTGATCTACAATCGCATTACATTTAATCCAAATCCCACTTTCAAAACCATCTTTAGCATTTTGTATTTCATTATTAATTTTCTCAATTAACCAATCGTATGAAGAGTTGGGTGAAATGATCATCTTATTTAATTGTTTTGGCTGAACATGACTGGTAAGAAAATTAAATACTGATCTAGCGTCCTCACAAATATTTTTATCGATAGTGAATAACGAAAAGTCAGTATAAATTTTAGCAGTATGTGGATGATAATTACCAGTTCCACAATGAGCATAAGAAACTAATTTTTTACCTTCTTTTCTTGTTATTAAAGATAATTTTGCATGTACTTTTAAATCAACTAGGCCGTAAGCAACTTGCGCACCAGCTTGTTCTAATACTCTAGCTAGTTGGACATTATTTTCTTCATCAAATCGAGCTTTCAGCTCAATTACTGCAATAACAGATTTTCCTGATTCAGCAGCGGATACCAATGCTTGTACGATAGGAGAGTCAGGTGAAGTCCTGTATAACGTTTGTCGTATCGTCAAAACATTTTTATCAATAGCTGCCTGTTGGAGCAAACTTAAAACTACATCAAAACTTTCGTAAGGGTGATGAACAATTATCTCTTTATTTTTAATTGCCAAAAAGCAATCTCCTTTAAAGTCTAATATTCTTTGTGGCATTCTAGGTTTGTACGGTTTAAACAAATTTTGTTTGGGAAGATTATTTATTATTTCCGTAAAGTCATTGATCCCAACAAATCCTTGCGCAACATATATATGATCGTCAGGGATATTTAATTGCCTGGTTAAGAGTTTTTGAGCAGATTTAGATAAATCATGAGAAAAGGTTAAGGATACAATACCACCTCTTTTTCTGGCTTTAATTGCAGTTTCAAATTGCCCTATTAAGTCATCTGCTTCATCATCTATTTCAATTTCGGCATCTCTGATCACTCTAAACATGCCTGATTTTAATAATTTATATTCAGGATAAATTAAATGAACAAACTTTGTAACTAAGGTCTCCAGCATAGCATATCTCTGATGCTCACCAGGTAATCTTATAAATCTATCTACATTATCAGGAAGTAAAACTACACAATTGATATTTTTGTTTTTTGTATCTTTCATCTCCATTAATACACATTTACCTTTATTTTGGATAAAAGGAAAAGGGTGTGCAGGGTCTAATGTGGTAGGAGTTAAAAGAGGTAGAATATTTTGTTCATAATATTCTTTAAGCCATTCTAATTCGTTTTTATTCCATTTATTATCAAACAAAATTGAAACATCACAATCTTCCTTTTCATTCAATAAATAATTCAAACATCTTTGCTGTTTATTTTTTAAATCTTTGGAAGCATTAAGTACTGTTTTTAATAATTCATCTGCCCTCATCCCAGTTTCAGGAACTGTATTGAAACCTTGACTTATAAGCTGATGTAGACCAGCTATTCGAACCATATAAAATTCATCTAAATTTTCTGAAGAAATTGTTACAAATCTAAGTCTTTCACCATAAGGAATTGTCTTATCATATACTTGTAGTAAAACTCTCTCATTAAAAGATAACCAACTAATTTCTCTGTCAAAATATCTGTCATTTTGATTATTAATTAATTTTTTTGTGATTTTATTTAAAGACAATCTAACCTCAGAATTTGAGGTTTTGAGTTTCATTTGGCAAATCTAACTTAATCTCATCAATTCAAACCAGATGAATTCTCAAAACTATGTTTTTGTAAATAATGTTTATTTCAAATTTATTACATTAAACATTATTAAATTAAAACTTCAATTAGAAATGGACCGTTTTCTTTAAGTCCATGTTTAAAATATTTTACTAAATCTTCAATGTTTTCAACTTTAACAGCGTCTACTCCCATTCCCTTTGATATAGAGATCCAATCTAAAGCTGGATCTTTTAAAGACAACATTTCCATTGCTGATTTTCCTGGGTTATCAACACCTACATTTGTTAATTCTCCTTGAAGGATCTTGTAACTTTGGTTTGCAAAAATTAGTACAACTATGTCTAAATTTTCTCTTGCCATAGTCCATAAAGACTGGACGGTATACATGGCGCTTCCATCACCTTCTAAAGAGATAACTTTTTGACTAGGAGATGATATTGCCGCTCCAATTGCTACAGGCATTCCAAATCCTATAGACCCTCCACAGTTATTCAGCCATGTATGTGGTTGTGATCCTGAAGTTTGATAAAAAAATTCTCTTCCAGTAGTTACAGATTCATCAACTATGATTGCATTTTCTGGGATTAATGCACCTAATACCATTCCCAGTGACATTGGGTTAATTGGACCTTTAGGAATGTCTGGAATATCAAATTTTGAAATAGTACTAGGAATATTATTTGATATTCCAATCCTATCTGATAACTCTTCCACAACTGTAGTGATATCATCTGATATAGAAGCTAAATCAAAAAATTTAGTAGAATCTTGTGTTAAGACTCCTGGCTTATTTGGATATGCAAAAAAAGCGACTGGTCGTCTAGCTCCTATTATTATAATGGTGTCAAAGTCTTTAAGAACTTCAACTGCTTTATCAACAACATATGGTATTCTTACAGAATTGATTCTCCCCGCACCTTTATCTAATCGAGCATTAAACCAGTCAGTTTTAATTGGACAGCCTATTTTGTCAGCTACTTTTGCTAATTTGATAAGGTTGTTTTCTTCTAAAGCCTCACCGCCAACAAGTATTAAAGGGTTCTTTGCATCTTTAAGTTCTAAAATTGCTTCGTCTATTATTTCAGAAGAAACAATGTTAGATTTCATATTTAACTCAATCGACTCAATTTTATTGCCTTCATTCCATGCGGTATCACCAGGCAAGATTAAAGTTGCAATTTTCCCAGGTTTTACATTTGCATGTCTAATAGCTTCAGCACCATCCTTCGCAATATCTTTTGAAGATTTACTTGTTTTTACCCAATGGGAGACTGGACTTGCTATTCCTTCAATATCCGAAGTTAACGGAGCATTTAATTTTATATGATCAAGAGCGTGCTCGCCCACTATATTAACAATTCCTGAATTAGCTTTTTTTGCATTGTGAAGGTTTGCAAGGCCATTTGCTAATCCAGGACCTAAATGTAGTAAAGTTGAAGCTGGCGACCTTTTCATTCTAAAGTAACCGTCAGCAGCACCAGTAGCACATCCCTCAAAAAGACATAAAACGCTTCGCATATTTTGATATTTATCTAAAGCTGCAACGAAATGCATTTCTGATGTTCCAGGATTAGTAAAACAGACATCAACATTACCTTCTAATAAAGTACCAACTAAACTTTCTGCTCCGTTCACAAGACCCTCCAATCTTACTTTTAATTAACATATCAAATTAAAAATCTAATTGGTAATAATTTAATTTTATGTAAAACTTTACAGGAATTATTTTGAGAATTTTATGTTTAAATCTTTAATCGATGACAATGAAAAACGAAGCCAACTTTCTATTATGGCTCAATATTTAAACACAAGTTTTATGATTAGTACAATAGAGAACGAGTATTTAGTAAATATTGAAAAAGGTGTTGTAAAAAATGTAGAAGAAGGACCTTTTGTAATGCCAAGCTATGTTTTTAAATTAACTGCACCTAAGAACGAGTGGATAAAATTTTTACAACATATTCCTGAACCGGGGTCTCATGATATTATTGCAATGCTTCGAAGAAAAGTTTTGAAATTTGAAGGAGATCTCCATCCTTTAATGTCTCACTTACTATACTTCAAATTACTTCTGGCCTCCCTAAGACCAGCGGAGAGTAAAAATGAAAATTGAAAAAGAACCTATTTCTGGTCAATATGGAAAATTTAAAATTGATGGTATTGACTATAGAATATATTGGGAAGAAGCCGGTCAGGGCATTCCTTTAGTTTGCCTACATACTGCGGGATCTGATGGTAGACAATATAGAGCTCTTTTGAATGATAAAAAAATATTAGAAAAGTTTAGGGTTATTGTATTTGATATGCCATGGCATGGAAAATCTTCGCCACCCGAAAATGCTAAAGTTGGAAATTACAAACTATCTACTGACTTTTATATTTCTCAAATTATGAGCTTTATAAATGGTTTGGAATTAGTAAAGCCAGTTGTAATGGGCTGTTCTATAGGCGGAAGAATTATTCTTCATTTAGCAATAAATTTTCCAGATAAATTTAGAGCATTAATTGGACTTCAAAGTGCAGGTCATTTGGATCCTTATTACGATATCAGTTGGTTACATAGACAAGATGTACATGGAGGAGAGGTTTGCGGAGGGATTGCTTATGGCTTAATGGCACCAACAAGTCCTAAAAGTGATAAGTTTGAAACGATGTGGCATTACATGCAAGGTGGACCTGGAATTTTTAAGGGAGATTTATTTTTTTATAAGTTTGACGGAAATATTGGCAATGAAATTAAAAAAATTGATAATTCAAAATGTCCAATTTATTTATTAACTGGTGAATATGATTACTCAGCAACACCAGAGGAAACAAAATCTCTAGCTGACACTATTGGTATCGAAATGATCAAAATGAAAAATGTAGGCCATTTTCCAATGAGTGAAAATCCAAAAGAATTTCTAAAATACCTACATCCAGTTTTAAATAAAATTAGTTAACTACCAGTCTTTTCCAGCTGTCCATCCACCATCTACGATTAAATTTGTTCCAGTACAAAAACTTGCTTCGTCACTTGCAAGATATAATACTGCACTAGAAATTTCATTAGGTTCTCCCCAACGTTTCATGGCGTGCAAGTTCCTTACTTTTTGAGAAGCTTCTTCATCTTGAAAATATCTTTCAGTTAATGGAGTTCTAATAACACCTGGTCCAATTGCATTTACTCTAATATCATACTTTGCTAGATCCACTGCTAGTTGCTTAGTTATTCCGGCAGTAGCATGTTTAGAGGCAGTATAAGCGCACCTATTAGGCGCAGAAGTTACGCTTAGAGTTGAAGAAGTAATTACGATATTACCCTTTATTTTTTTTTCGATGCAGTGCTTTGCAAATGTTTGTGCAGTTATAAAAACTCCAGTAACGTTTATATCAATAACCTTTCTCCATTCTTCAATAGACAATTCTAACGGAGAGACAATCTCTCTTATACCTGCATTACAAAATGCAATATCTAAACTGCCAAAATGTTCATATGCATTTTTCATGTTTTCAATAGTTTCATTTTGATTTGTTACGTCTAATTTAAATGGCTCAGCATTACCACCTGCAGATTTTATTTCTTTAGCCACCCTGCTAGCCATATCAAAATCTAAATCTGAGACAGCTACATTTGCACCTTCTTTTGCAAAACTTAAACCTGTTTGACGACCAATCCCACCTGCTGCTCCAGTAATAAACACAGTTTTGTCTTTAAATCTCATTGAAAAATCCCCCTGTTAATGCAAAGTTTATTTGAATTAACCTTTTTGACAACATTAATCTTTATTGGAGTAATCGATTGGACATAGAACATTTAGTATTTGAAAACGGACCTAAAAGAGTTGGCCCCTTTAGTCATGCTGTTAAAGCTGGTGAATTTATTTTTATTACTGGACAAATGCCAACATTGCCAGAAAATCCTGACGTACTAGTCAGTAATGATGTTGAAAAGCAAACTCATCAAGTTATGAAAAATCTAATTAGTGTTTTAGATAATTGTGGCTCTTCTCTCGAGAGAGTAACTTTCGTAAGAGTGTATTTAGTTAACTTCCAAGACTTTGACAAAGTAAATAAAATTTATAAATCCTATTTCAATGAGGACAAACTTCCTGCTAGAACATGTATTGGTGTAACTGGACTTGCTGTAGGTGCTTCAGTTGAGATTGATCTTGTAGCAAAAGTTTAGATAAGAAAAATTTGTCTATGAAAAAAAAATATACCCCTTTTAAAAAAGGTATTTTTACTGGCTTTGGTTTCCCTGGCATAGGAATGAGCTCAGCAATGTTTGGATATGGTGTTTTTGCTGCAGAAGCAGGACTAGATCTATATCTTTGTTTAGGTTCAGTTTTAATTTTATGGAGCATGCCTGGTATGGTTATTTTTGTGTCTCTTTTTTCAATAGGCACACCAATCTTCTTGCTATTTACTACTGTTTTATTAGCTAACATGAGACAATTTTTTTTGGTCTTATCTGGCCTTACATTAATGAATATTCACAAACATAAATTATCTTTTATTACAAAATTATTTTGGGCTCACCTCATTAGTCCCACTGGTTGGGCTGAGTTAACCAAAGTAAAAAATGAAATAGACGAAAAAGATTTATTTAAATTTTTTCAGGGTCTTAGTTTGGCATTGGTAATATTTAATTCAACTACAACAATTATTGGTTACAAATTATATGATTTTTTACCTAATGATATTGTTTCTATTCCCGTATTTATAATGCCATTATATTTAACTATCTTAATGCTAAGAGCTATTGAAATATATTACAGATTAGCAGTTGTTACTGGAGGGATTATCGGGCCCCTTTTATTTCCATATATTGGTGATTGGAGTTTGATTGTTGCAGGATTAGTTGGCGGTTCCGTTGGCTTGATGATCAGTTATATTTTGAATAAGGATAAAATTAATGTATGAGAATTCAATAATCATACCTGAAATAATCCCTTGGATAATGCTTTTAGTCGCTAGTTCAGGTATTTTTGTTTGGAGATTTTTAGGAGTAGTTTTATCTAGTAAAATACAAAAAGATAGTTTTTTTGCAAAATGGATCAATGCTATTGCATTTGCTATGACGACAGCTTTAATGACTAGAATCATAATTTTCCCAACAGGAGCGTTGGCCGAAACTGAATTGATTGAAAGAATAGCACCTTTTTTAATTGGTATAATTATATTTTTATTTTTCCCAAAAAAACCAATTTTTGGTTTAGCAATAGGAGTGTTCTTCTTTAGCGTTGGAATATTTATATCTTAGATATTTTAATCTTCAGACACAAGTTGCTTAGCTATTATCAATTTTTGAAGCTCATTAGTTCCCTCGCCAATAGCCAACAATGGAGCATCCCTATAATATCTCTCAATATTATACTCCGGCGAATACCCAAATCCGCCATGAATTCTCATTGCTTCTGTAGAGTTAAACAACGCCGTTTCAGTAGCAAAAAGCTTTGCCATTCCGGCTTGTAAATCTGATCTATTGCCAGAATCATATGCCTTTGCAGCTTGTTCAGTTAATAATCTAGAAGCTTCAAGTTTCGTTGCCATCTCAGCTAATTTAATTTGAATTGCTTGGTGTTCACTAATTGGTTTTCCAAATGTCTTCCTTATTTTTGCATATTCTATTGAATCTTCTAGAGAGGCTCTAGCCACACCGACGCCACGTGCAGCTACATTAATTCTTCCTAATTCAAGGCCCGCCAAAATTTGTTTGAGCCCTTTTCCTTCTATTTCACCAATCAAGTTAGAAGTTGGTACTTTTACATTTTCAAGTTGAACTTCTCCTGTATCAATTCCCCTGTAACCCAATTTTTTGAGTTTTCTTGATACAAATCCATCTTTCTTTTCAACGAGAATTAAACTCATACCTTTATGAGCTGGTGTTATATCTGGGTCAGTTTTTACTAAAACAGCTAAAATAGTTCCTTGAACTGAGTTTGTAATCCATGTTTTTGTACCATGAATAATATATTCGTTCCCAACTTTTTTTGCTTTGGTTTTTATCGATTGAAGGTCAGTACCACAATCTGGTTCCGTAAGTGCGATACCACCTCTTATCTCTCCAGTTGCAAACTTAGGGAGATAATATCTCTTCATCTCTTCAGTACCAAATCTTTCAACAGCAGCACACATTATAAGATGAGAGTTAAAGATACCAGAAACTGACATCCATACAGCAGAAACATTTTCTACTATTTTTGTGTAAGTAACTGCTGACAAACCTAGACCACCATACTCAGGAGAAATTGTAGCACCAAAGAGACCTAAATCTGCCATTTTATCAGCAATATCTTGTGGATATTTGTCTTGTGACTCAAATTCTTTTACATAAGGCTTTACATCTTTTTCTAAGAATTTATTTACAGATTCTATTATTAAATTATCTTCAGAAACTGATTTTTCATTTTCGACTTCAATTATTTTATGTTCATTCATTAATATCTCCTAAATTAATGATTATAGATCTATTTGACTATACTCAAATATTGAATTGACATTATTTGCTTGATCAATCTTAAGCATTAAATCTGTCAACTGGTTAACTCTTTCATTTGATAAATATGGTTCTGTTAAACCTTTAAACTTTGATATAAATTCTTCGTCTTTCATAAAGTTTTCTGGTTCTCCTTTAGGAATCTTTACAAATTTTTCATAAGTCTTTCCTTTTACCACCATTTTTACCTTTGCACTCATAAATTCTGGACAACACTTCTCAGCATCTTTATCAGGATTTACTTTTATTTTGCTACACAGCTCTAATGTATCAATGTTATTTAAGTGATCTTTATAATCATCCCACTTTAATCCACCACTTTTAGCGGCTACAGCAGCACAAAAAGGCATTGAAAATTGTCCATCAACAATACTTTTTGGATTTTGTTTATCCTCTAAAGGATATCCAATAATATTCAGTGCTGTTTCGGACAGGCCAATATCAATATCATCTAAATCATCAATGGAAAAATCTAATTCTTTTTTTAGATCTATTATACCGTCAATTGCTGCATGACTATATCTACAAGAAGGATAAGGTTTTACTCCCAAGTTAAGTGTTTCAAATTTATTTCCTAAACCGTCTAATGCTTTTTTTGTGTCTCCTCCTGAAGCGTATGCATGTAGATAACCCCACTGACCCTCAAAAGCTTTAGAAGGACCTTTGAAACCTTCCGCCGCCATTGTTGCGCAATTTAGACCGTTCTGAGCTGCTTGTCCTACATGCGATCTTTTTGTCCAAGCGCCATCTGTTAAAAATTGCATCGATCCAGCTGATTGACTTAGGGCTATTCCAAATGCAGAAACAAACTGATCTTTTGTTAAGCCCATAAGGTAGCCCGCTGAAGCAACAGCCCCAAACACACCACATGTAGCAGTTGGATGAAATCCTTTTTTATAATGCGCTGATGAGCCTCCAGCTAATCCAAGTCTTATTTGTATTTCATAACCAGCAACACATGCTGTTATTAACTCTTGTCCTGATGATTTATTCATTTGTGCTGCAGCCAAGGCGGCAGAAAGTATTGGGGCACTGGAATGTAAAGAAGCTTCAGCATGAGTGTCATCAAAATCAAGAGAATGAGCTAAAGTTCCATTAAGTAGAGCAGCTGCACTTGGAGAGTAACTATTTTTATCTGAAAAAACTTGGCAACTTCCATTACTCATTTCTAATCTGTCGATTGCTGCGACTAAACTAGCAGTAGATTCTGCATCATGTCTTGCTCGTATTATTATTCCAACAGTATCAAGAATTAACAATTTTGTTCTTTTTATAACGTCTGAAGATAAATTTTCGTATCTAATTTCGGCACAAAATTCAGCAAACTTTTCGGTCATATTTTCCATTTATTTCTCCCAAAACATATTGAAAAGGTTAAACTAAAATTTCATTTTACAAAACTAAAAAATAATCATTAAGATATCGTTATTAAAATCATATGAGAAAATACCATGACAAATCCTTTTGAATTAACTGCAACTGATGCAATTAAACTGATTGGTAACAATAAGTTATCAAGGTATGAGTGGGTACAAAGTTGTTTCGAAAGAATTCGTGATAAAGAAGGTCTCGTTAAAGCTTGGATATACTTGGATGAAGATAGAGCTCTAGAAAAAGCTAAGCAGTTAGATAATGAAAATAATGAATCACAACTTGGAATTCCATTTGGAATTAAAGATATAATTGATGCAAGTAATACACCTACTGGATTTGGAACTAATTTTTATCAAAATAATATTCCTATGAGAGACGCTGCTTCGGTATCCGTTGCAAAACAATCAGGATGTATTTTTATTGGCAAAACTGTATCTACTGAACTAGGACACAGAGCTCCTGGATTAACAACAAACCCACATAATAAAGATTTCACGCCTGGAGGCTCAAGTTCTGGATCGGCTGCAGCTGTAGCATCTATGATGGCACCTGTTTGTTTTGGCACACAAACTACTGGGTCGGTAATAAGACCTGCTGCTTACTGTGGAGTTATTGGGTATAAACCATCTTATGGTGATTTTGATAAATCAGGCATTCTACCAAATTCTCCATCAATCGATACTTTAGGATTGATGTCTAGGTCAGTAGAAGATATTGCACTTTTTCGATCAATCCTTCTAGAAGAAGATTTAGTATCAATACAAAAAGTAGATTTAAGCAAAATTAAAATTGGATTTGTTAAAACACCACACTGGGATAAAACTGATGATTCTACAAAGGAAGCTTTTGAGCATTTTCTTAATTTACTCCGTTCAGATAAATTAAATGTAATTGATTTAGAAATTGATAACCTTATTTCAAAATCTGATGCACTTCATTTAGATATAAGTGGATATGAATTTAAAAGATCAATATCTCACGAAAGATTCAATTATTATGACCAATTAAGTGACCAATTAAGGAACGGCAGGCTTAATGATGGATATCAAGTGAGTAATAAAAATTACCAGTTAGCTTTAAAAGACTTGTCAATTTTAAAAAATCAAATAGACGCTGTATTTGACAAGACTGATTTAATAATTACTCCTAGTGCACCTGGCGAAGCATTAAAAGGATTAGAATATACAGGATCACCGATATTTAATACAACTTGGTCTCTAAACGGAAATCCATGTATTACCCTACCCCTATTTAAGGGTAAACGAGAATTACCAATTGGATGCCAACTTGTTGCCAGGTTTGGAGATGACGATCAACTTTTAAATTATGCAAAAGCCTTCTTAGAACTTTAATTAAAGTGAGATTCAACTAATAGTTCTGGAAGTGTAAGTGCTAAAGCTGGAAATAGAAGCACTATGATTAATACAACTGTGTCAGAAATACAGAAAGGAAATGATCCTTTTATAACGGTTGTAACTGGTAAGCCAGTTACTCCACTAACAGCAAACAAATTTAAACCAACGGGTGGGATAACACTTCCTATTTCTATGCATAATGCTGTTAAAATTCCTAAATGAATAGGATCTACACCAAGAGCCAATGCAACAGGGAAATATATAGGTACTGTTAAGACTAAAATTGCTACACCTGTTAGAAACATGGATAAGAACAATAACGATCCCATAAGTGCAAATAAAAATCCTGTTTTACTCAGACCCAATTCACCAGCCCATTCAGCAATCATTTGAGGCCAACCCATATTTGCAAGATAAAATTGGAAGATTCCAACACAACCCAATAGAAAAAACACAACTGCAGTTAGGTTCATAGTTCTTAGAGTTGTTGGCATTAATTCTTTCGCAAATGTTTTTCTTTTAAAGATTAATCCATAAAAAAGAGCATAACTAGCAGCGGCAGCACCTGCTTCAGTAGGAGTGAATAAACCTCCATATAAACCACCTAATATAATTACAGGCATTAACAAAGCAGGTAGAGCTTCTTTAAAACACCTCCAAACTTCACATAAATCAAATTTTCCTCGAGGTAATTTAATAAAAAGAGATACACTAACAATTATAACTGCATCACTCATAGCCAACATCAATCCAGGAATTATACCTGCGAAAAACAAATCAACTATCGACATTTCTGTTATGACACCAAACAGAATCAAAGTTATACTTGGCGGAATAAGAAGTGCTATTCCACCTGCGGAGGCAATAACTCCTGCTGCCATCCATTTTGGATAACCTCTTTTAATTAATTCTGGATAAGCTATAACACTCATTGCAGCAGCCATTGCTGTGGATGAACCAGAAATTGCTCCAAATAAAACAGCTGCAAGCAATGTTGCATAAGCAAAGCCACCAGGAACCCATCCTACTATTGAGTCAGCAAATTTAAAAAGACTTGCAACTAAACCAGTTTTTTCCATTAAAAAACCAGCAAAAATAAAAAATGGAATAGCTACTAATGTATATTTAGTAAGAAAACTAAAAAAGGCTTCAAACAAGGTGCTATATGTTAAAAAATCGTCAAACAGTACAAGAAGACCTGTAGCACCAGCAAGAGCTATACCTATTGGCGCACCAGCAAATAATAGACTAAATAAAGATCCTCCTAAAGCCCACATTATACATTTCCTGTATTATTAGAATTAAACATCAGTAGCAGCTTCAACTTCTGCAGTAAAATGGTCACCCTTTATATAACTATGTATATCTTCAATAAATTGAAGAAAGGCTACTAAAGACATTAATCCCATACCCAGAGCCAATATAAAATAAAAAGGCCACATAAAGAAAAATAAACTCTCAGTTCTTTCACCAATTTGTATTGAATATTCAACCGTTGAATACGCAGTATATGTTAAAGAACCAGTGAATACAGAAACAAAGAGAGAAACAAAAATTTTACAAAAACCTACTGTTCTATGAAAACCTTTTGTATTTAAAAGTTGTAAGACAGCACTCATTACAAGATGATTCCTATTGATCTGTGTTACGCAAATGTAAAAGGCAACCGAAGAAACCATCATGTAAATAACAGCATCTTGACCCCATTCAAAAACAACACCAAAAATATATCTTCTAATAATTTCAGCTAACGCAAAGAGTGTGACAGCTATCATTAGGAAAGCAGAACAACTACCTAATATAGCAGTGATATAAAACTGAATTTTGTTTGAGATTTTGTAAAAATTATCCATGATAATCATCTAAATAAAAAAGGCCTGACATAAGTCAGGCCCTTTTTAAATAATTTATTTTCTTGACTTTTTCTTGTATAAAGCTGTTCCTTTTGCAAATTTAGCAAAATCTGAAGCGAACGCTGTACAATCAGTCTTTTCTAAAGCACTTGATCCCATTGGATTAGCTGCAACTAAAGCTTTTGCTTCAGCAGTGAACTGATCAACCATTTTGTCTCCAGTTGCATCAACCTTAGACTTAATCCAGTTATTAGTTGCACCACCTTCTTTTGCTTGAAGAACTCCAGCTTCTTCAGGGCTCATCACATAAATTCCAGGTGCACTTTTATCAGTTACTTTAAACTTATCAACTAATCTTTTATCATTACAAAAGTTAATAGCCTTTTGATAAGGAATAAAATCATTCATGATAATATCAGTTAGAGCTGCCTGTTGTTTCTTATCAAGAGTTGCCCACCATTTATTTGATGCACCAATCCAGTAGTAATCGCCAACAATACCATTAATTCCAGCAACTGTGAAATATGGAGCTTGTTCTTTGGTAGCATTAAATCCACCTAAACTTGTTAGCAGTCCATCAATAACACCTGTTTGAAGAGCAGGTGGAACATCACCAAAAGCCATTGTAGTAGGGTTTGCACCTAAAGCTCCTAACAATGCATTTTCAGCTGGTCCCATACTTCTAACCTTTTTACCGGCAAAATCAGCAGGAACTAACATTCTACTTTTAACAGCACCAGCACCCATGTACATACTTAGATGTCCAGAACCAAAAATAGTTATCCCGTGCTTGTCATTAAAAACTTTCTTTAATTGAGCAAATGTTTTTGTTCCATCAAGGCCATTGATAGCACCAGGTGATGTTAATTTTCCAGCGCCAACAATAGTATTAGCATATGGCTCAACACTTGAAGTTTTACCAAATTGACCAGTCATCATCTCAAGATTACCTTTTGTAAGAGCTTGAGTTCCTTTTGGAACATTATAAAGTGACTTAGCCCAATAAATCTGAACTTTACTTCCAGGAATTTTCTTCTCAACCTGCTCTGCAAAAAACATTTCTGCAATAGCTGCAGGATGTGGCGGACCAGAATGGTCAGAAGCCCAACGCATCTTAATAGGTTTTACAGCATGTCCATCAGCTAAAGCTAAATTGGTTCCAGCTGCAAAAGTTAGAGCAACAGCGCCAGCTGCACCTAACAATGATAGTTTATTTAATTTCATTAAATTTCCTCCAAATATTTAGAATCACAACCTATAACGATATGCTTTTCAGGTAAACCCTTAATTGCAATAAAACCAATTAATTAGTTAATATGTTATGTAATTCTGTTTAGATTATGCCTTTGTTTCTGAAAGTTCTTATTTGTTCACCAGTAAAACCTATCTCTTTAAGTATATCATATGTATCTTCGCCTAGTTCTGGGGCGGTTTTATCTTGAAATTTGCTATCTGAAACATGAATAGGTGTTTTCAATAAACTGATATCAACCCCCCTTTTTGTTTTTAATTTTTGGATATTTTTTCTATCTTTTAAAAATGGATTTTCTAAAGACTCTTTTAAATTTAAAATTGGAGCTGCTGGAACAACTCCTCCAAACTCGTCCAGCCATTCAGAGGTATTTTTTTCCATTAATTCTTCATCAAGAATTCTAGTTATTTCGTCTCTATGTTTTTGCCTAGATGAAAAGTCAACAAACTTTGAATTGTCAATTAGATCCTCCCTACCTAGTTTTTTACACAGAACAGGCCAAAAACTTTCCTTATTACACATTATGTAAATCCAACCATCTTTAGTTTTATACAATTGACAAGGAACTAAAATTGGATGAGCTGATCTATTTAATCTTTCACTTTTAAAATCAGTGTTGAGTGTCCACGCTGCCATATAACTTTGATTAAACATGGCCGTATCAAATAAATTAACATCTACATCTCTTCCAATACCAGTGGACCTTGCAGATAGTATAGCACTTACTAGTCCAAATGACATGGTCAAACCAGACATATAATCTACAATTGAAAGACCAAATCTTGCTGGAGGTCCATTAGGTTCGCCTGTCAATGAGAAGTACCCAGCCTCTGCTTGCATAAGATAATCATATCCCGGCCAATTTTTTCTTGGCCCCTCTCTTCCGTACGCAGAACAATGTGCTGAAACAATCGATTTATTATATTGTTTTAGCTGATCATAAGTAATTCCAAGTTTTTCTGGAACATCCCCTCTTAAATTGTTCGCGACTGCGTCAGCATTCTCAACTAATTTTTTAAGAATTTTTTTCCCATCATTTGTCAATATATCTAGAGTTATGCTTTTTTTATTTCTATTAAGAGCTTGAAAAAAAATACTGGAAGCAGAATTTCTATCTTTACCATCTATAAAATAAGGACCAATTGCTCTTAAATAATCACCACTTGTACCTGCAGGTTCAACTTTAATTACGTCTGCTCCTAAATCAGCTAAATATTGAGTGCCAAATGGTCCCGCTCCATATTGCTCAAAAGCAATTACCCTGACTCCTGATAAAGGTAAATCCATATCATTATTCTCTAATTTGCTGCTTCTTTAATAATTTCATCAACTACACTATGCCCACGCTTAGCAACCAGGAAAGATCTTACCATATCCATTACAACAATTTTGTCTTGATTTTTACCAATGTGTCTTACCTTCACGATACCCTGTGTGGGTCTTGATTTTGATTCTCTTTTGTCTAAAACTTCCGTCTCAGAGTATAATGTATCTCCAACAAACACTGGAGCAGGTATTTTTATTTCTTCCCATCCCAAGTTGGCTATTGCTTTTTGGCTGGTGCCACTAACACACATCCCTGTTACAAGGGCTAGAGTAAAAGCGGAATTAACTAAATATTTCCCAAACTCAGATTTAGAGGCGTAATTTGCATCAAAATGAATTGGGTGAGTATTCATTGTTAAATTTGTAAACCATATATTATCAGCTTCGCTTACCGTTCTACCGGGCCAATGCTCATAAACGTCTCCTACTTGAAAATCTTCAAAATATCTACCTGGATCTTCTCTATACCTTTGGGGTCCTATTTTTTTTATTCCATAAGAATTTTCATCCATTTAATCCTCCCTTGATATAATTAGTCTTGCTACCGCTAACACGGGTGCATCAACCATTTTACCTTGATATTTAAAAGCACCAGAACCTACTGTTTTTGCTTCTTCTAAAACACCTTTTGCCCATTCCAATTCTTCTGGAGTAGGTCTGTAAGCATCATGAATAGGTTTAATCTGATCTGGATGTATAGCAAAACGTCCTTTGAAACCCATAGTTTTGACGTATAATGTTTCTTCTTTACATCCATCAGGATCTCTGAAATCTAACCATACTCCATCAAGAGCAAGTGTGTTGTATAATGCGGCAGCATTAATAATTTTACCCCTTCCATACGCTAAACTGGCTTTACCCATGTCACCACCGGTAGATGCACAATAATCTGCTGATCCAAATCCAATTCCAGAAAACTCTATGTTTGAACAATCCCAACTTTCAATAGTTGCGATACCACGCGGTGTTTCAATTTGAGGTAAAATTAATATATTAGTTCCAAGATCTTTTAAAAAAGTCCTACATTCATCAGCAGACTCTATTTTAGGAATGGCAATAGAGTATGGAAGAGAAGGTAAAGACCTTAACATTTCTATATCATGTTGATACTCTTCAGTATCTAAAGCATTAATGCGCAATAATAGCTTATTTGCTTGACCTTCATAATTTCTATTTGCCAAATCAACAAAATTAGATCTTCCAATAGCTTTGTTTTCATGCGCCAAACCATCTTCTAAATCAAAAATAACTTTATCGGCCCCAGATCCTATAGCCTTTGGTAATCTTTCAATTTTATCGGTTGGTAAAAATAAAATACTTCTCAAATTTATCTCCTTTTTTAAGAACTAAATTCAGTTCTAATTTTTTTCCCATGCTCATCTAATTCAGGCATTTTATTCACTTCTGGTATAAGGTTGTCATGTATTGCGCCTGGACCTAAGACCTTTACTTTGCCGTTTTTGGTTTCAATTTCTAAAAAATTGTTTTGGGGATGATTTTTTAATTGTTCCATGTCAGATATTCTTCCGTAAGCAACGCTTGCTTCTTCAAGTTTTTCAATTAACTCCTCGCGTTTAAAAGTAATGAATTTATCTTGAATAATTTTTTCTGTTAATTCTCGATTAGTGACACGATCTGAGTTTGTTTTAAAGCGAGTGTCATTAACCATAGTTTCGTCGTCTAATACAATTTTACAAAGTTTCACCCATTCTCTATCATTTTGTATAGCAATTAAAATTGTCAAATTATCTTTACAATTATATGCACCATAGGGAACGATTATTGGATGAGTCATACCATTTCTTTTTGGAATTTTGTTATTATAAACATAGCCAAGGTAGAAAGGGTTCATCCAATCTGCGAGTGAATTAAACATAGACACTGATATATGTCTGCCTTTTCCACTTACACTTCTCTTTATAAGTGCTTGCAAAATTGCTTGATAAGCTGTCATTCCTGCAGATATATCACAGACTGAAGGGCCAACCTTTGCTCTTCCATCAACCCCAGCTTTATCTGGAAGACCAGTTATATCAATAACACCAGTTTCAGCTTGAATTAACATATCATAAGCTTTTTGGTTTTTATATGGTCCTTCGTCTCCAAATCCAGAAATAGAACATGTAATTAGAAATGGATATTTTTTTCTTAATTCATCTAAATTTAAACCAAGGCGGTCAAATGCACCTGGTGCTAAATTTTGGATTAAAATATCAGATTTTGAAATAATATTCTCAAAAATTTTAAAATCATCACTGTTTTTAAGATCTAAAGCAATTGACTCCTTCCCTCTATTCAACCAAACAAAATAAGCGCTATTTCCAAGTGCATTGTTATCATAGTTTCTGGCAAAATCACCTTCAGGTCTTTCAACTTTTATAACTCTGGCACCTGCATCTGCCAGTCTGCACGATGTATAGGGGGCTGCCACAGCTTGCTCAACTGTTACGACTAATAAACCTTCTAAATCCTTTCCGGAATTTTGTCTTTCCATTAGCTAACCAAACAATCTACTAAAGAAGAAACTTTACTTTCAGAGGGTGAGTTTAAGATTGTTGAAATTTCATGAGATTTATTTTTTGATAGCAATGACTCAGATTTGTTAACAATTTTATTTTCCAAAATATTTTGATCAATCTTGTCTGATAAATCATGTTTATTTTTTATATCTTTATTTCCATCTTTAATAGAAATTGAAGACTGAGTATTTGTTAATTTGTCATTAGGTATGACTCTTACCTTGTCCCTAACATTATTTATTTTTTCATCAAAACAAATATCATCGTTGTACGTCCCTAAGTTGGCTGTGTCTTTGCCATAAATTGACATGGCTGCCGTTAATTTATAAGAAAATTTTGATTCCAAACCAGTTTTTGGTTCTTGAATATTACACACTTTGAGCCAAGAAGGATTAGTTTCAATTGCAATCTCTTCAATTGATTCAGGATTAAAGTTGTTTTCTTGTTTTAATTCCTCAAGTGCTTCTAGGAAAGAATGTAGACCATGACAACAAGCATGAAATTTATACTTAATTTCAGGAAACAGGAAGTCTGTTCCTAAGTTTTCTACAGCTCTTGTAGGAGTTTTTTTATCCCAACCATGAGTTTGAAAAAAACCTTGATCACACTCAATACCATCTTCTCTTGACACAAACCCAAGTTTAGATAATTTGGCAGCCTCAATACCATTTGATGCAGCCATTCCTGCGTGATATGGTTTACCCATAGTACCAAATTGGGATTTAATTCCAGATGCTCTCGTTGAAACCAAACCAAGCGCATTTATTGTCTGATCCTCGCTCAAATTTAGTAATTTTGATGCAACAATTGTCGCCCCAAATGATCCACTTGTAGCAGTTTGATGGAACCCTGCATTATAATGTGAATAGCCTAAGATATGACCAATTCTAGTAGAGACTTCAACTCCTGACATATAAGCAAGTAATAAATCTTCTATAGATAATTCTAATTCTTCGCCTAAGGCTAAAGCAGTTGGTAATGCACTTGAAGTTGGGTGGCCAACAAAAAGAAAGTGAGTGTCATCATAATCTAATGCATGACCAGTAGCTCCATTAGCTAAAGCTGCGCCTCTTGATGAAACGTTGTATCCAGTTGAAATCACTCGTGCTTGATTAATGCCATTTTCTTCTTTAACCATTTCAGAAACTATTTTTGAAACCGGTTCTTGTTTTGCCGCATAGGCTACTCCACACCAGTCTAGAATAGACATCCTTGCAAAAAACTTCATTTCATCGTTGAAACTGTCTGATTTGGTATTAAATCCATAACTACCAAATAATTTTGTAATCGACATAATCTATCCTTCCCCTAAAATTATTCAAAACGTGCTTCAGCTTGCATGGTCATTCCCGAACCCTTTACTGCACCCCAACAACTAACACTCCCGTCAGTGTTTATCTTTGCGCCAATAATATAATCACTATTTGCAAAAACAGGGGCCATAACTTTATGACTAAATGATGTTACAGTCTTACCTTTAAGCTTTTCAGCTGCCCTTAATAAAAAAGTAGCTTGCAAAGGACCATGAACAATTAAATCAGGATAGTTCTCTTCATTTTTAGTATATGGATAGTCGTAATGTATCCTATGACCTACAAAACCAATTGCTGAATAACGGAACAAAATTGTTGGATGCATAAAAATAGTTTCTGTATAGTCTGCATCTTCTGGAATTGTGTCTGACACACCAGAACCACCACCTGCTTTACTTACATCTCTATAAACAATATTATGAAGTTCATGCAATCTTACCTCTTCATTAACTGAAAATTCATACTCTGCAGTAACAAAACAAAGTTGTCCTGTCCTACCTTCCTTAAGTTTTATGTCAGCTACCTTGGATTTTTTTATTACTTTATCACCTACTCTTAGAGGTTTTATTACTTTGATCTGACTGCCAG
This sequence comes from uncultured SAR116 cluster alpha proteobacterium, assembly GCA_902542765.1. Classification (GTDB taxonomy): domain Bacteria; phylum Pseudomonadota; class Alphaproteobacteria; order Puniceispirillales; family Marisalimonadaceae; genus Marisalimonas. The sequence goes on from CACBVW010000006.1 coordinate 27,964, forward strand.
CCCACATTCTTCTTGGAAGTGGAACTGGAGGCAAAAAATCACCTCTAGCAGGATGAGAGTCCACTCCAAGTTCATCATTTTTTTTCAAATCCCAACCTAACATCCAATGCAAACCAGAGGTTGCATCCTCACCAATTTTGGGATCGCCTGGATCAATATTTAGTGTTGCTCTGTACCTCTGTTCAACAATTGGTGTAAGGTAATCTGTTACAGTCTCTATATTACCTAACCATTTATTTAAATGATTAATATCAAGTGCTTCATTCTCCATTTGCAGAACCTTTATTTTTAAGAATATTTGAAACTATTAAATATAAAAATTATATTAATATCAATTAATAAAATATTTATATGACAGGAACTTTGATATGCCTTCTTTAATTTTACATATAGATGAATCCTTAGAAAATATTTTTGAAATTTCTGGGGTTAAAGCAATAGAAAAAAGCATAATAGATATTATCCAAGAAGAGTTAGAGGCTGAAAAAAACAACTGTCAAATTATATGGGTTAAGAGTAAAATAATTTGCTCAAATTATAAAATATTTGGTGAATTGAAGTTTAGAGATAAAGAGACTAGAAATATTGACAAAAGAGATAAATGTTTAAAAAGAATTGGTAAAATTTTACAAAATAAATTTAATGCCTTTATAAGACTTAGGGCATTCTCAATTCAAGATGCATCAATAACTGCACTAGATCTTGTAAATTAAAATTGTATTTCAAGTGATAAAAATAGAAGGATCAGTAATGAGTAAAAATATTGTATTAACAAGCGTAAATGAAAGAGGAATTGCTAAAGTTATTTTAAACCGTCCAGAAAGAAATAATGCATATAACGGAGATATGATTATTGAATTAATCAAAAGCTTTGAATCTTTATATAAAAATAATTCTGTAAGAATAGTGCTCATTAAAGGCAATGGAAAACATTTTCAAGCAGGAGCTGACTTACAATGGCTTAAAGAAATTGGTAAACTTAGTCAAAAAGAAAATATAGAAGTTTCAAGAAAAACAGCTTCAGCGATTCAAGGTCTTACAAAGTTCCCTAAGCCAACAATAGCCTTGATCCATGGAGGATGCTTTGGAGGTGGAACTGGAATTGCCGCAGCAGCTGATATAGTAATAGCTAGTGAAGACGCTATTTTTTCTATTTCTGAAGCTAGATGGGGTGTAATGGCAGGAATAATAATACCTCATTTAAACGCCAGTATTGGCGTAAGAAACGTTAGAAGGTATGCTCTTACATGTGAGCGTTTTAGTGCTAGTCAGGCCAAAGAAATGGGTTTAGTTCACCAAGTTTGTAAAACGGGTGAGCTTGAAAATGCTGTTCAACCTGTTATTGAGGACTTGTTAATGTGCGCTCCAGATGCATTAGAAGCTACAAAAAGAAGAACTTTAATTGAAAGTGGTTTAATGTTATCAGATGAAAAATTTGACGAACTTGTTTTTGAACATTCTCAAAAAAGGATGACTGATGAAGCAAAAGAGGGCCTAAATAGTTTTCTTGAGAAAAGAACTGCATCTTGGTATCAAAATTAAATTATAGGGAAAATAAATGCCTGCATTAGTTACAAATTCAAAAATATGGGGAGAAATGTTCGGTACTAAAGAAATGCATTTATTATTTTCTGATGAGGGTACTACACAGTTATATTTAGATATAGAAGCGGCTTTAGCAAGAACACAGTCTAAGTTAAATATTATACCAAAAGAAGCTGGAGAAAAAATAACTCAAGCAGCAAAAGTAGACATTATTGATTGGGAGAAACTTGAAAAAAGGACATCTATAGTTGGATATCCAATACTTCCACTAGTAGAACAACTAAGTGAAAAAGTTGAAGGCAATTTTGGACAATTTTGTCATTGGGGCGCGACAACACAAGATATTATGGACACAGCAGATGTTCTACAAATTAGAAAGGGTCTTGAATTATTATCTAAAGACCTAAAATCAATTTCAGATGCTTTAGAAAGAATTGTTGAGCGTCATATTAAAACACCTATGGCTGGTAGAACACATTTGCAACATGCTTTACCTATATCTTTTGGGTACAAGGCATCTACTTGGTTATCTGGAATAGATAGGCATCACAAAAGACTGGAAGAAATGAAGAAACGCATTTTCAATGTTTCATTTTTTGGAGCAGCAGGAACGCTTGCTTCTTTAGGAGAAAATGATGGCCTCAAAACGCAGTCAACTCTTGCAGAAGAGTTGGATCTGAATGTACCTGACGTTAGTTGGCATTCTATTAGAGATAATTTTTGTGAAGTAACTGGTTGGCTTGCAATGGTCGCTGCATCTCTTGGTAAAATAGCTTATGATGTGATGTTAATGATGCAAACAGAAACACAAGAGGTAGCTGAACCATATCTTCACGGACGGGGTTCTTCTTCAACAATGCCTCAAAAAAGAAATCCCATTTCTTCTGAGGTAATGCTGGCTTGTTCAAAGCTATTAAGAGAACATCATTCTTCTATGCTAGATGCTATGGTCCTTGACCATGAAAGAGCTACAGGTCAATGGCATGTAGAATGGCATGCATTACCTAATGCCTTTTTGGTTGCTTCTTCATCTTTCAACTCAGCAAAATATCTTTTGGAAGGTTTAGAAGTTTCACCTGAAAAAATGAAAGAAAATATTTATAAAACCAATGGGTTAATAGTTGCAGAATCTGTTATGATGGCCCTTGCACCCAAGATAGGAAGACAAATTGCACACGATTTAGTTTATGACTGTTGTAGAGAATCAATCAAAAAAAACATATCATTCATAGATACTTTATTAAAAAATAAAGAAATCTCTGACTTATTTAATGAGCAAGATTTGTTAAAAATTATAGATCCATCTAATTACTTAGGGGCAGCTCCTACTATGGCACAGAGACTTTTAGATAAAAGAAAGTTATCGTAATATAATGCAACAGTTGATGACAAAAGAAAGCCTTGATAAATTTTTAAATAAAGAATTTCCTCAAGTAAGCAAAAATTTCAAGATATTAGAGGTAAATGATCAATTTTTTTCAATGCTAATGTACATTACTGAAGAACATTTGAGACCAGGGGCAACAGTTTCAGGCCCAACGATGTTTCTATTGGCAGACGTAACTTTTTATTTAGCAACTTTAAGCATTATAGGTCCTAAAAGTCTTACTGTCACAACTAATTGTTCAATAAATTTTTTAAGAAAACCAAATGAGAAAAATTTAACTAGTAAGGCTAGAATTTTAAAATTAGGTAAAACTTTGAGTGTAGGCGATGTTTTAATTTATTCAGAAGATATTGACGAGCCTGTTGCCCACGCTTCACTTACATATTCTATTCCACAAAAATAAATTCATATTCTATCTCTATGCCAAATTAAATGATCTGACATAAAGGATGATATAAAATAATATGAATGATCATAATTTGGGTGCATTCTAAGTTTTAAATTAATATTTTTATCTTTACATGCATCATCTAATAGCCAAGGTCTTAACCCTTCTTTTAAAAAACTATCCGCGTCTCCTTGATCAACAAGAATTTCAGGAAAATGATAACCATTTTTAACTAAAGCTACACTATCATACATTTGCCAATCACTTTGATTTAAACCAATATATTTTTTAAAGGCATCACTAGACCAGCTGGCAGTCGATGGCTCGACAATTGGAGCAAATGCAGAACAACTTTTAAATTTCTTTGGGTTTCTTAAAGCCATTACAATAGCTCCGTGACCACCCATTGAGTGACCAAAAATACTTTGTCTAGACATATCAAAATCGAAATTATTTTCAATAATACCTGGAAGTTCTTCAATTATATAAGTGTACATATTATAATTTCTGTCATATGGCGTTTCTGTTGCATCCAGATAAAAACCAGCTCCACTGCCAAATTGCCAATTGTCTTTTTCGTCGGGTATATCTTCCCCTCTAGGACTAGTATCAGGACAAATAATTGCTATGCCTAGTTCAGCAGCTTTTTTTCTGTACTCACCTTTTTCCATTACGTTTAAGTGACTACAAGTTAAACCAGATAGATACCACAAGACTGGAGGTGTTTTTATTTTGGGAGGGATAAAAACTGCAAAAGTCATTTCACAATTATTAACCAGAGACTGATGACTACAGACTAATTGTTTTCCCTCAAATGAAAATACTTCAGATATATTTTTCATTAAAAAACTACGACTGATCTTATTGATTCACCAGCATGCATCAAATCAAAGCCTCTGTTAATATCTTCTAATTTTAAATTATGAGTAATCATTGGATCAATGTCAATTTTGCCTTGAAGATACCACTCCACAATTTTAGGAACGTCGGTTCTTCCTCTTGCTCCACCAAAAGCTGTACCTTTCCAGCTTCTTCCAGTAACTAGTTGGAAAGGTCTTGTTTTAATTTCTTGCCCTGCTCCAGCAACCCCAATAATTATACTTTCTCCCCAGCCTTTATGTGCGCACTCTAAAGCTTGTCTCATTACATTCACATTTCCAATACATTCAAAAGAGTAGTCTGCACCACCACCTGTAAGATCAACCAAGTAATTAACTAAATCACCATCAATCTCTGATGGATTTACAAAATGTGTCATACCAAACTTTTTTCCCCAAGATTCTTTCTTGTTATTCATGTCGACACCAACAATCATGTTTGCTCCTATCATTCTCAAACCTTGAATAACATTAAGACCAATACCACCTAAGCCAAATACTACTGCGTTACAACCTGCAGTTGCCTTTGCTGTATTGATAACGGCTCCAATACCTGTAGTTACACCGCATCCGATATAACAAATTTTATCAAAGGGAGCTTTTTTATTTACTTTAGCAAGTGCAATTTCAGGAACTACAGTGTAATTTGAAAAAGTAGATGTTCCCATATAATGCAATATGGGTTTCCCATTTATCGAAAATCTACTAGTGCCATCAGGCATTACTCCCTTACCTTGGGTAACTCTTATGGCCTGACATAAATTAGTTTTCGGATGCAAACAATACTCACACTCTCTGCATTCCGGTGTATAAAGAGGAATTACATGATCACCTTCTTTAAGAGATGTTACGCCTTTACCCACTTCTCTTACAACTCCTGCTCCTTCGTGCCCTAATATTGCTGGGAAATGTCCTTCAGGATCATCCCCAGAAAGTGTGAACTCATCAGTGTGGCATATACCTGTTGCTTTTATTTCTACTAGAACTTCTCCGGAACGAGGCCCTTCTAAATCCACATCCATAATTTCAAGCGGTTTTGCCGCCTCTACAGCAACTGCAGCTCTAGTTTTCATTGTGTCCCCCCAAACAATAATTTTCTTAAATGTAAAATTTATTATGATTTAATATCCATGACTTGCAAGATTTTTTAGTATATAAATTAGGTTTCAAGGATTTAGATATTAGGAGCATCTCTATGAGTTTTGTTGAAACTGAAATTAATGGCCAAATAATTACTATCAGATTAAATCGTCCAGAAAGATTAAATGCTTTAAGCACTGTTATTAGAAAAGGTATGGCAGAAGCGTTCAATAGATATCATGAGGATAAAGATTTAGAAGTAGCAATTTTGACAGGAACTGGAAAAGGGTTTTGTGCAGGCGAAGATATGAAAGAGTCTATTGACAGAGGCATCCCAGGATCCCCAAAAGAATTTGTAGAAGAAAACTTAGTTGACCCATTTCAGACAGGTGCTCTTCAAAAGCCAGTCATAGCAGCAGTAAATGGATATGCAATGGGTGGTGGATTTATGTTAGTTGAGAGAACAGATCTTAGGATTGCTGTGAAAGAAGCAATTTTTGAAATGTCAGAAGCAAAGAGATGGCTTCTTGGCGGTTATAATCATGGACATTATGGCAACCTCCCACATCCCGTTGCAACTGAAATGGCTTTTGGATATAGAATTTCTGCTGAAAGGATGCATCAAGTTGGTTTCATTAATCGTTTAGTGGAAGCTAAAGATCTTATGAGTGAGGCTTATTCAATGGCAGAACATCTGCTATCACTCCCTCCTGCTGCAAGAGTAAACACACTTTATATGATGAAGCATATGGCACCAAAAATAAATCCTAATATTGCAGACCTTGCTGAAAAGCTACATCTTCACGGCGACACTGAGGATAGAATGGAAAGTAGGAGAGCCTTTGCAGAAAAAAGAAAGCCAAACTTCAAAGGTTGGCTTAACCCAGAAGATAGATATAATATGCCGAAATTAGAAGAAAATTAGAGGTCAAAATGAGTGAAATAAATGGAGCTCTTTCTGGGTTAAAAATAGTTGCATGTTCAACAGCACAAGCTGGAACTGTTCCCTACATGTTAATGGCAGATCTTGGTGCTGAAGTAATTAAAATTGAAACGCCAGGTAAAGGTGATAACAATCGTAACTCAGGTTTTTTAGAAGGAAACATTGGATCATTTTTTGAGACTAATAACAGAGGAGTTAAAAGTTTAACTCTCAATCTTAAATCAGAAAAAGGACAAAAAATACTTCACAGTTTAATAAAGGATGCCGATGTGTTTGGTCAAAATTTTAGACCAGGCGTTGCTGAAAAACTTAATTTTGATTATGATACTCTTAGCAAAATTAATCCTAAAATAGTTTACGCTTCTGTTTCTGCTTATGGGCCTGATGCCCCAGACGGACACTTACCAGGAACCGATGCGGTAGGACAAGCTTTAAGTGGAATAGCTGAAGCATATTCAATTCCTGGAAATAATTTAAGAACAGGAGTTGCCTCAGTTGCAGATGAAAGTTGTGCAATACTAACTTTTGGAGGAATTTTAGCGGCATATATAAATGCTCAAAAAACAGGAAAAGGTCAAAAGTTAGAAACTTCTTTAGTTGGGAGTGCTTTCAGACTTCTTGGTTGGACTATGACTACAGCAATGTGGAGTAACAGGCCACCAATTACTGGAGCTAGAATTAATGGAACAAGAGAAAGGCCGGGTATTGCAGCATGTTTTAACGATATTAATGGTAAGCCTTTCGCACTCCAGCTTGATCCAGATGACTGGCGGGAAGCAATGAAAGCCCTTAACTTTTTTGATGTTTTGACAGAAAATGGTCTCATTGATCTTGGTTTAGCGTTTGAATCTGAAAAAAAGAAAACTGAAATTTTGGATAAACTTGCTGAATTATTCTCAACTGATACCAGAGATAATTGGATATCAGTCTTGAGAAAAGCTGACATGATATCTACCCATGTTAATACAATGCTTGAAGCATCTAATGATCCAAATATAAAAGAAAACAATTATGTTACAGAAGTATGGTACCCAGAACTAAACAAAAATATGAAAGTACACGGTACTCCTTGGAAATTTTCCAAAACACCTGCTAACATAAAAAGAGCACCTAAACTCGGTGAACACAATACTGAGATATTGTCTGGTCTAGGCTATACTAAAGATGAAATTGAAGGTTTTAAAGACAACAAGATTATTTAATTTCTCTCATTTCTTCTGCAAACTTTTTAAAGTTTGCTACGTAATGCTTTGAAGATCTTGTCATATTTTCAATCATCTCTTGACTTAGTTCTCTTACAGCTTTAGCTGGTGAGCCTACAATTAACCAACCATCCGGAAATTCTTTATTTTCAGTCACAAGGGCACCAGCGCCTACAAGACAATTGTTGCCTATTTTAGCATTATTGAGAATTGTTGCACCCATTCCAACTAAAGAATTATTACCTATTGTGCAACCGTGTATGATTGCATTATGTCCAATCGTACAATTATTACCTATGGTGACAGGACAATCAGGATCAACGTGAATTATAGTGTTTTCTTGTATGTTTGTTTCTTCACCAATCTTAATAACGTCATTATCACCTCTTAAAACTGATCCAAACCATACACCAACATCTTTCCCTAAAATAACGTTTCCTATAACATGCGCATCTGGTGCAACCCAATATAGGTTATTTTCAGGTAATTGAGGTTTTTTTTCACCTAAACTATAAATTGGCATTAGCACTCCTTTTATAATAAGTTAACGTTAAAATTATATCTTATATAATTTTTTCTTGTTGTTAATATTTTATTAATAATTATGAGAGTTCTTTATGGTTATTAGAGATAATATTGTTTCAAAAGTTACAATTTACAGACTAGATGTTCCTTTAATAAAGCCTTATAAATTATCCTATAATACTTTCCATTCTTTTGAACCGTTGTTGATTCATATTGTAGATGATCAAGGTAATGAGGGATGGGGCGAACAGCACATATCACCTGGCTCCAGCAGTGAAACTAGAGACGGTGGATGGACATTTGCCAGAGTTATATCAAAATTAATTTTAAATAAAAAATTATACGAAGCAAAAAAAATCATTTTATCTAATTCCTCTATAAGTATTGTTGCTTCAAGTGCAATCTATACAGCAATCGAGATGCTCGAAAAAAATAATATTTTAAATAATAAGAGTTCTCTAAAACTTAAATTATTAACTTCATTTAATGCAGAGGAAGAAACTGAAATAAAAGATGAATTGGACAAAGTAACTGAACAAGGATTTACAACAATAAAAATTAAGGTTGGAAAGGACGTTAATGCAGATATTAAAAAAATAAATAATATACAAACTTATTTGAATGGAAGAGCAAACCTAAGAATAGACGCTAATAGGGGGTATACAAAAAAAGACGGTTGTAAATTTGTTCAGGGGTTAAAGCCTGATTTTATAGAATTATTTGAGCAGCCTTGTGATGCTAATGATTGGGATGCAAACGCTGCGGTTGCTAAACTATCACGCATCCCAATAATGTTGGACGAACCTATTTGTAGTATTAAAGATATTGAAAAAGCTTCTAAATTAAAAGGCGTAGGATTATGCAAACTTAAGTTGAAAAGATTTTTATCTATTACAAAATTAACTGAAGCCATAAAATATGCACATAAATTAGGATTAAAAATTGTACTTGGTGACGGACTTGGTACTGAAATTAATTGTTGGATGGAAGCTAGAATTGCAAAAAACCTAATTGACAATGCTGGAGAATATAACGGTTTTTTAAAAATTGATCCAAAAGCAAGAATTTTGTCAAATCCCCTAAAATTTACGAATGGTTTTCTATTGATATCTGAGAATTGGAATCTTGAAATTGACAGAGATAAATTAGAAAAATACAGTATTAATAAAGAGGAAATTTATAAATAAATTAAATAGGAAAAAAGGAATGAAATTAATTAATAGTGTTAAGAGCTTGGGTGGTGAGATTGTAGATTTGGACATCAGTAATAAATTAACTCAAGATCAAATTAATTTCATAAATCAATCTTGGGATGAAAGGCTCGTCTTAGTATTTAAAAAACAAAATTTAGATGATCATAAATTAATAAATTTTAGTAAATATTTTGGTGAACTCGACCCTCCTGGCCCTAATCCATATGGCATAACCTTTTTGCCAGAATTTCCTGAAATTAATGTAATTTCTAATGTTAAAAATGAACAAGGTACTCCTATAGGTAATTTAGGAGATGGTGAAGCAGTTTGGCATGCAGATATGACTTACCTACAACTACCTCCAAAGGCTGGAATTTTATATGCTCTTGAAGTGCCTGAAAATCAAGGTAATACCCACTTTGCAAATATGGCCCTAGCGTATAATGAATTACCAAATAAACTTAAGGAAAAAATTGATGATAAAATTTTGATACATGATTCTGCTCATAATAGTGCTGGAATGCTAAGAAAAGGGTATTCAGAAGTAGATAATCCATCTGAAACTCCAGGGGCAAGACATCCAATGGTAATCACAGATAAAAATACTAATAAGAAACTACTTTTTCTTGGACGAAGACCTCACGCATATATAATCGGTTTAGAGCTAGAAGAGAGTGAAAATTTATTAAACGAAATTTGGGAACACGCAACACAAGAGAAGTTTACCTGGACACAAAAATGGGAAAAAGGAGATTTATTGATGTGGAAAAATTTGAACGTACTTCACAAAAGAGATGCTTTTGATCCTAACACAAGAAGAGTAATGCACCGAACTCAAATAAAAGGAGAAATGGAAATCACAGCATAGTTTTCATAAAATGATAGAGTTATGTTGATTTATTTAAAAATCAGTAGCAGAATAATAAATGTTATGAAATCGGGAGGAAAATATGACACAACTTGGAAATTCTTTTAGAAGAAGTATTGTTAAGGCCGGTTTAGGTGTTGTCGCTATTGCAGGAATTAGTACCGTTGGTTTGGTTTCTATTGCCAGTGCTGACAAATATCCTAATAAGCCAATAGAATTAGTTATTCATGCAAAATATGGTGGTGGAACAGACACAACTGCAAGAATGGTATCTATTAGAACAAGAAGAAATTTAAAAACAGATATATCTATTGTTGCTAAAAGAGGTGGTTCAGGAGCAAAAGCTCAAAACTATGTTTTAACAAAGCCAGCCGACGGTTATACAATCATGGCATTAACTCAGTCTCATCTTTATACAATGGCTAGAGGTAAATCTAACATGAAGATTGACGACATTGTAGGAGTTGCAAGAGCAATGGATGACCCTACCTTCATTACTGTCTCAGGAAAGGGAAAATTTAATACTTTAGAAGAGCTTGTAGCTGCTTCTAAAAAGGCACCATTAAACTGGGGAGTTGCTCAAATTGGAGGTACTGAACATATAGGACTAGCTCAGTTCGCAAAAGAAGCTGGAATTAAGTTTAAAGTGGTACCATTCGGTTCAGGCGCTCAAATGGTACAAGCTTTAATGGCAGGTAAAATAGATGCTACTTTACCGAATGTAAGTGAAGCTGCTAACCAAGTTGCAGATGGAAGCTTTAAAGCTCTAGCAGTTATGGCTGAAGACAGGCTTAAAGATTATCCAAATGTTCCTACTACTTTTGAGAAAGGAATTAAGGCAAAATGTTCTACAACTAGGGGTTATGCTGTATTAGCGTCTACTCCACAACCAATTATAGATCAGATATCAAAAGCTATGGTTAAAGCAATGAAACACGATGTTTTTGCTAGTTATCTAGCTGGAGCTGGACTAACAGTTGAGGGTAGTGTTGCAGGGACTAAAGTTTGGGACAAACAACTAAAAGCTGAATATAAAGTTGCAGCATCTGCTCTTAAAGAACTAGGATTAATTAAATAATATTTTAATCAAAGGTTTTTAATAAATGAAAGATAATAAAAATGCACCCAAAGGCTTGGGTGCATTATTAAATAAAAGTGATACTATAATTGCGATTTTTTTAACTCTAATAATTGCATTTTTATGGTTTGAAACTACTAAATTTGAGAAAGTTCCTGACTTATTTTCAAATAATATTCCCCCTGAAATGTTTCCTCAGATATTACTCATTATAATTTTAGGGATGGTTTTGATAATACCTTTTGAGCATCTTTTTTTAAAGAAAAGTGGAAAAGATATTGATTCATCCAGAAAAAAACCAGTAGAAATTTCAACCATTGGAACTATGATAATTTTATCAGCTATAATAGCATCCTCACAAATTTTAGGAGCTGCTCTTACAATAATAGCAGTAAGTATCTCCTTACCAATTTATTGGGGTGAAAGAAGATTAATAGTATTAATCTCATATATTATTGGGTTTCCATTATTTGTAATAGTTTTATTCAATGTAATTCTTGGCGTTCATTTTGAACCTGGACTATTAGATCTTATTCAAAATTAGAAAGGGTTAAAGTTTGGAAGACATAATAAAAGGTATTGGATTATTATTAGAATTTCAAAATATTCTTTTAATTCTGTCAGGTGTTTTAATAGGTGTTTTAGTAGGAGCCCTACCAGGTTTAAGTTCTCCTATGGCAATTGCACTTCTAATTCCTTTTACAATTTCTTTAGATCCAGTTGCTGCAATAGCTATGATGGCTGCTCTTTACTGTGCTGGAACTTTTGGAGGCTCTATTACTGCTATATTAATAAATGCTCCAGGTGCTCCGCCAGCTGTTGCAACTGCTTTGGATGGATATCCAATGGCAAAAAACGGTGAACCAGGAAGAGCTCTTGGTTTGGCCGCCGTATCTAGTGTTTTTGGTGGAATTTTTAGTTTAATAATTTTTATATTTGCGGCTCCTCTTTTAGCAAAGCTAGCGTTGGAATTTGGACCAGCAGAGTATTTTGGACTTGCTGTATTTGCTCTTTCGATGCTTGCCTCGATGAGTGGAAAATCGTCTTTAAGAAATCTCATTTCAGGTCTTGTTGGAGTGTTAATTGGTACTATTGGAATTCACTTAACTACAGGCGTAGAAAGGTTTACGTTTGATATACCTGATCTTGAAGAAGGTATACATTTCGTTCCTGTTCTTATTGGGCTATTTGCAGTCAGTGAGCTTTTTAAACAATCTGAAAAATTGAATGCGGTAGTTGAGAGAATACAGGCAAAAGCTTTGAGGTTACCCTCGTTATTTGAATTGAAGAAACTAAAATACACAATACTTAGATCTTCAGGAATTGGAACGTTTATAGGAATACTTCCTGCCGAAGGTTCTACTGTAGCAGCTATCATCGGTTATAATGAAGCGAGAAGATGGTCTAAAGACAAAGATAAATTTGGTAAAGGTTCTCCTGAGGGCATAGTTGGACCGGAGGCAGCGAATAATGCAGCTGCTGGAGGTGCTATGGTTCCTACGCTTGCTCTAGGGATACCTGGAAGTGGTTCAACAGCTCTTATATTAGCGGCATTAATTATGCATGGATTTAGACCCGGCCCTTACTTAATTAGTGAAACACCAGAATTCGTGTATGCAATTTTTGGAGCAATGTTAATAGCTAATCTAGGATTTTTATTTATTGGCTTAGTTGGTGCAAAATTCTTTTCCTTAGTTGCTTTCATACCAAAAAAACTTCTTTGGCCAGCTGTTTTCATATTTTCTATGATCGGCTCTTATTCTTTTGCATCGTCAATGTTTGATGTGTGGGTAATGTTAGCTGCTGGACTAGTAGGTTATTTTATGGACAGACATGGGTTTTCAGCAGCTCCGCTTGTTATGGGATTAATTCTTGGAAAATTAGTTGAAGAAAGCTTTTCTCAATCTATGATTATTCATGATAACAATTTCTTTGCATTATTAGAAAGTCCAGTTGTCTTATTATTTTTTGTTCTTACATTCTTAAGTTTATCATCTCCTTTTTGGACAAGATATTTCTCAAAGAAATAATTTTTTTAGTTGAAGTAAAATGAATAAAATTGAAATTTCTCTGGCTGAAAAATTTTCAGAGTGGGTTCATAAACTTAAAATAAATGACATACCTGAAGAAGTCGTGAATAAATTACAACTGGTTGTAATGGACTCTTTTGGACTTATGGCGTCAGCTAGAGATGAACAATACATAAAAAGTCTTATCAATGCACTTCAAGAAACTGGAGATTGCACATTAGTTGGACACAATACAAAGGTGAACCCATTCAACGCAGCTATAATTAATGGCACAGCTATTCATGGTGAAGATTTTGATGATACTTTTGAAGGAACACCTGTACATGTAGGTTCAGTAATGGTTCCCGCAATGTTATCTTCGGCTCAAGCTAAAAATTTAGATGGAGAAAAATTTTTAAAAGGATTAGTAGTAGGATCAGAACTGATTTGTAGATTAGCTTTGGTTGCGCCTACAGCAGTTCATAGACAAGGTTTTCATCCAACAGCAATTTTTGGAGCTTTTGGTTCATCAATAGGTGTTTCGTCTTTGCTTGGAAATTCTATAAATGAAATGAGTTCAGGATTAGGTATTGTTGGAAGTATGGCATCTGGAATTATAGAGTATCTAGCTGAAGGCACATCTACAAAACGTCTTCACCCAGGATGGGCTGCTGGATGCGGATGGCAATCTGCTAACTTTGCTAAATCTGGATTTTTGGGACCAAGAACTGTATTTGAAGGTCAACACGGGGTATTTAATAGTTTTGCTAAGAATAATATAAAACCAGATTTTTCACATATAATTTCAGATTTAGGTAATAGATGGGAATCAAAAAACCTTGCTTTAAAGCCTTACGCTTGTGGAACAATGGCACAACCTTTTATTGATTGTGCTATAAAACTAAAAGCTAAAATTGATAATCTTGAAAACATAGATAAAATCATTGCTAGCGTTGGTGAAGGAACGGTTCACAGATTGTGGGAGCCGTTAGAAGAAAAACAAAATCCATCTACTCCTTATGGCGCAAAATTTTCTGTTCCATATTGTATTTCAATAGGATTAATAAATGGATCTGCGGGCTTAAATGAGTTTACTGATAAATGTTTAAAAAAATTAGAAGTGACAAAATTAGCATCTAAAGTAAATTATGAAATTAATCCAAATGACGAATATCCAAGAAATTACACTGGTAAAATAAAAATAATTATGAAAGATGGAACAATTTATTCCTCATCACAAGATTGTTTAAGAGGCGGGAAGCGCGACCCTCTCAGCACAAACGAAGTTAGAAAAAAATTTGAAGCTAATTTAAAATTTGCAAATGTAAAGTCTGCTGAGATTGATAAACTATATAATTTTATTAAAAATATTTTTAAATCCAAAAATCTAAATGGTTTAGATGAGGTCAAATTTAATTAATTAAGTCCTGACAATTTTTTCCTAAAAGCAAATCAAAAAATCTCTTCCATTTTTCTAAATAATTTCTTCTATTTACAACCCAATCGATATGATCAGAAGCAGGTTTATCTAAGTTTATCCTAATCCCCCACAAACCATCAACCTCATTAGGAACTGCTGAATACCTGACATCTGTTATTATGTTTTCATCAATTCCTTTTCCTAGATAACCTTGAGAAAACCAATTAAATCTTTTTATATCTTTGTATTGTTGACTTTTTTTATCAAGTTCTGAAAAATCATTTAAAAGATCAAGTTTCTTAATTTTTGTTCCTTTACAGGATTCTGAATTAGCAAATAATCTTACTGCATCTACATAATAAAAACCACTATCTTCATAGATTGTTTTCCATAAAAACAAATTTCCCAAACTTGGTTTAACTGTTAGGTTTTTGCCATTATGATCCCTGAGATTAGCAATGAATTTACCAACAAATTCAGCACGATTTTCTTGAATAGCACCAAAGGTTAAATAAATTAAAATATAAAGTATCCCAAATAAGGTTAAATATTTATTTTTCATTATAATTGCAAAAATTATAGCCAGAATGACCGGTATAGTTAAAAAAGGATCAACAACTGATATATAATTCCACGAAATTCTTTCATCAGAAAATGGCCATAAAAGCTGTGTCCCGTAACTTGTACAAGCATCTAATAGTCCATGTGTGGCAAAACCAAGAAGACTAAAAAAATACGTTTCACCCCAACTTAAATACTTTTTGAAAAGTATTCTTGAAAAGAAGGTTACAATCAAAGCACCTATTGGTATAAAAACTAAGGAATGAGTAAATTGTCTATGATATTCTAGTTTTAATAAAGGATCTGAGGCAGATCTAATGAAAATGTCTAGATCAGGAGCCAGGCCTGCACAACAACCAACAATTGACCCGAATAAAATTTTTTTCTTTTCTGAGATTGTTTGAGCAAAAATTGCACCAAATGCGCCTTGAGTAACTGGATCCATAATATAAACCAAAATTATTAAATGAGCTATCTATACACTAAGTTTTCTTGACTGTTTATATTTTTTTCATTTAACATATTTAATGTATTATAAGGTACCATTTAATGAACCAAATTAACTTAAATAATAGAGAATATGACGTCATAATTGTAGGTGCTGGGTTTTCAGGATTATATCAATTGATATGTCTTAGAGATCAACTTGGTATGAATTGTCTTGTTGTAGAAACAGGAGACGACGTTGGTGGTACATGGTATTGGAATCGTTATCCAGGAGCAAGATGTGATACTGAAAGCCATGCCTACTCTTATTATTTTTCAGACGAATTACTAAAAGAATGGACATGGTCAGAGCGATATCCAGGTCATGCTGAGATTAGAAGATATATGAATTTTGTTGCTGACAAATTTGATCTTAAAAAAGATATTTTATTTAACCACAAAGTAACAAGTGCTCAATATAATGAAGATAAAATTTGTTGGGAAATCACAACCAACAACAAAATAAATTTTAGATCTAAATTTTTAATTACAGCTGTTGGATGTTTATCAAATGCAAATATTCCTAAAATTAAAGGATTAGAAAATTTTAAAGGTAAGTATTACCATACAGGCAATTGGCCAAAAAATGACGTATCATTTGTTGGTAAAAAAGTTGGTCAAATTGGCACTGGTTCTACTGGAATACAAGCAGTGCCAGTTATAGCTGAAGAAGCAAAGCATTTAACAGTTTTCCAAAGAACGGCAAATTATAGTGTACCTGCGAGGAATAAACCTTTAACTGAAAATTTCAAAATCCATGTAAAAGAAAGATTTAAGTATTACAGAGAATTACTTAAAAAGACACCTAATGGACACCCTTTTGAAATATCAGATCGTCTTGTTGCTGATGTTCAAGAACAAGAAATGCAAGAGATTTACGAAAAAGCTTGGGAAAAAGGAGGTTTACAGTTCAGGGGATCATTTAGTGATTTGGTAACTAACGTTGAAGCTAATAAAACAGCCTCGGATTTTATAAAAAATAAAATTAATGAAACTGTTTCAAATAAAAAATTTGCAGCAATCTTATCAGATATTGATCACCCATATGCAGGTAAACGCCCACCAATAGATACTAATTATTTTGAAACCTACAATAGAGACAATATCAATCTTGTTGATCTTCGAAGTAATCCTATAACACAAATAGATGAAAAAGGAATTCAAACTGAAAAAGAACATTTTGATTTAGATATTATTGTTTTTGCTACAGGTTATGATGCAATGACTGGACCGCTTCTGAATATGAATATCATTGGAAAAAATAATTTAAAACTACAGGAAGCTTGGGAAGAGGGGCCAAAAACATTTTTAGGTCTTCAAGTACCAGGTTTTCCTAATATGTTTACAATAACTGGCCCAGGCAGTCCATCAGTTCTAACAAACATGCCTATAGCAATTGAGCAACATGTTGAATGGATTAGGGATTGTATAGATTTCATGAATAAAAAAGAGTATTCCACAATTGAGACTGATGCTAAGTCAGCAGAACAATGGGGACATGAAGTCAACACAGTTGCAAACAAAACTTTATTACCCACGGTAAAACATTCATGGTATCTAGGTGCAAACATCCCTGGTAAACCACAAGTTTTTATGCCTTATGCTGGTGGATTACCTAGATATAGAAAGGTATGTGAAAACATTAAAAAAAATAATTATAAAGAGTTTAGTTTAAATTAAAATTTAAACATCTACTGAGTTTTTAATTACATTAATTTTAGTTCTGATTTTTTTCATTCTCTCTTCAAGTTCATTTTTCTTAGGTGGGTTCTTTGAATCTAACTGATCTAAAAGGTTAGAAATTTCATTGGCTAATTCGTTACTTTGTTTATTTGAATCTAAGAGCCTTAGCTGAGTCTTTCTTATTAAAGCTCCCAAAATGACGTTAGATTTAATAATTTCTTTAAAGTAAGATTTGGGTATTATTTTTGTAACTAATTTCTGAGTGCATACCTTTGCAGTTACAGTTCTTGGAACATTGAGTAAAATTGAACTCTCTCCAAATATCTCTCCCATACCTAGTCTATTCAGTTTTAAACCATCTTTGGTTTCAATATTGACATATCCCTCTAAAATTAAATATGCTTCTTTTGGATCACTCCCCACTTCGTAAATTATTTCACCGGGCTCCCAAATTATTGATTTACCATTTTCTTGCATCATATATTCCTTTAAATATTATGATTCAATTATTGTACAGGAATAGCTAAAGGCTCCATCCAAAAGATATATCCATAAAAAATTAAATAACAATAGAACAACCCATAAGCCCACCATGGCTTTGGTTTAAATGATTTACTCCTTTCTTCAATCTCTTCTAATTCTTCTTTATAATTTTTGTAATAATTCATCATGAAATTAGATCTGCCCAATTAACTTCTCCACCTTAAATTAGATTTATATATCAAAAAAAATTGTTTCTTTATTACCTTGTAAAAATACATTAAAAACATAAACATTTTTTTTAATCTTTTTTGCTACAAGGCTGTCAATATTTCCTTTACTATTTTTTATCATAGATAAAATAGGATCGTTTATCAAATCATCACCTTCAAAGTATATCCTAGTATTTAAATTCATATTAAGTCCTCTAGATGAAATTGACAGACAAATATGCGGACTTTGATTTTTTCTGTCTAGATTTTCAACTAGTCCTGGCTTTACTGTAAATAACTTAAATTTTTTTGTTAATTTATCAGGAATAAATCGTGCAAACCCATTGTCTTCAAAAAATTGACCATTTTCGTCACATTGCCAAGTTTCTAGCATCACATCATCTAATGCAATACCATTACCATCAAATACTGAACCTTCGACAGTTATCATTTCTATTTCATTTTTATTTTTAAATGGCACCTCACCCAAATCATTTTTATATATATTATTTATTTTTATTTTATTTGGCATGCATCCTATATGAAGAAATGGACCAGCTGTTTGAAAAGGAGTTTCATCAAGAATTTTGTTAGAGTTTTTCAAGTTAAAGTCCTTCTTGTCTATTTTCAAAGTATGTTTGTTTTACTCCTCTTAACACAATATCAAATTTGTAAGCTAGTATGTTTTGAATGTTTGATCGCGAAGTATCTAATTTTCCGACCAAACTCTTTTTTGCTTTCTCATCCGCAATAGAATTTACAATTGGACATAGGTTTATCAGTGGATCACCTTCAAAATACATTTGTGTAATTAACCTTTGTCCAAAGCTTTGCCCAAATATTGAAAAATGAATATGCATTGGTCTCCACTCTATGCCACGATTTGGATAAGGGTATGGTCCAGGTTGAATAGTTAAAAATTCGTAGGAGCCATCTGATGAAGTTAGTGAACGCCCACAACCTGAAAAATTAGGATCAATGGGTGCAGAATTTTTATCGTCCTGATGTAAATATTTACCAGCAGCATTAGCTTGCCAAATTTCTATTAACGCACCTTTTATTGGGTTGGAAAATTGATCAGAAACAGTTCCATGGACAATAATTTTATGACCAAGAGGGGACATTTTGTTTTTGGAAAAATTTAATGTAAGGTCATTATCTAACTTATTTATAATGTTTTTATTAAATATTGGCCCAAAAATCTCTAAATTGGATGGTATTGAAATTTTTTTATTCTTAGGAGCTCTGAAAACACTAGATTTATAATCAGGAAAATATATTTCTGGTTGTTTTTTATAATTTCTTTTTACTAATGATTTAACATTCATGCTTTTACCTAAGTTTTAGGAAATATATTTTTTTAGTTTTAGTAAGGTAAACCAACGTAATTTTCTGCCAAAACTCTTTGGGATGCAACAGAATTTTCCAAATACTCTATTTCAGAATCTTGAATTCGTTGATCAAAAGAAGATTGATTGGGAAATTTATGAAAAGTTGTAGTCATCCACCAACTAAATCTAATAGCTTTCCAAACTCTAGAAAGGGCATTATTTGAATACATTTTCAAATCATCATTTGAATGAAATTTATAATGTTTTTTTAGAGCGTTATGCAAATAGTATACATCTGAAACTGCTAAATTTAACCCTTTCGCACCAGTAGGAGGCACGATGTGTGCTGCATCTCCAACTAAAAATAATCTTTCCCAACTCATCGGCTCACAAACAAAGGATCGAAGTGGTGCTATAGATTTTTCAATGGAGTTTCCAGTTATAATTGCATCTGATGCTTCAGTTGGAAGTCTTTTTTTTAATTCATCCCAAAATTTTTTGTCTGACCAATTCTCTATTTTTTCGTCTAACGAAGTCTGTATATAATATCTACTTAAATTTTCATTTCTCATTGAAGCTAAGGCAAAACCATTACCATGATTTGCATATATTAATTCATCACTTACGGGCGGTGTTTCTGATAAAATCCCCAACCATCCAAAAGGATATGTTCTCTCATAAGTTTTAATTATTGATTTTGGAATTATGCTTCTACTTATTCCATGAAATCCATCACATCCTGCGACCAAATCACACATAATCTTTTTTTCTACACCATTTTTTTTATATGTTACAAATGGTTTATCAGTGTCAATGGCTTGAGGAAGAACATCTTCAGCTTTGTTGATTATTATACCATTTTCTTTTTTAATCTTTCTATATAGATCTTTTGTTACTTCAGTTTGACCATAAACTGTTACGTGTTTATTAGTTAATTCTTTTAAATTAATTCTAAATCCATGATTTTTGAATGAGAGTTGAATGCCATCGTGATTAAAGCCTTCCTTTTTAAGCCTATTTGAAACGCCTGCTTTCTCAAGCATTTCAATTGTACCATTTTCCAAAACACCAGCCCTGATTCTACCTATAACATGTTCTTCAGATTGTTTTTCAAGAACTATATTATCAATCCCATCAACTGACAAAAGTCTTGATAAAAGCAACCCTGAAGGACCACCTCCAACTATAACAACATTTGTCCTCATTAAAATTAACCCTTAATTCATTATTTCAGATAATTTACTAACAAAAATATACATCCTATTATCTGCAGAAAATTTATAAAAACTGAAAATTTATGTAATTTATTAAATTTGTTTTCATTATTCAAATCTTTAGCTTTATTTATCATTGGCATTAAAACTTGTCTTGAGAAAATAAATCCAATCATAATAAGTAAAAAAATTAATATTGATAATTTATTTACATAATAGATGGAAAGAATAAGTCCTATTAGGCTCAAAACAAAACCAAACAGATAATATTTAGGAAAGAAAATTCTTAGAAATTTAGATGATTGTTTTTCGTCTAGGACTTTAAAAACTGAAGTTGCAACAACTATGGGAAAAAACGTCATGAAGCTTAATATGGCTGCAGCTATTAATATTAACAATTTTTACTCCTTACCAAATAAATAATTTTATTTTTTTATACCAATTATTATTATAAAGTATATTGCGTTTTAATAAAGTTACCATGAGTAATTAGAATGAATAAAAATATAAAGCCTTATTCTGTAGATACATTAATTGCAGAAAAAGAAATAAAAAAAAGAATTATTGAATTAGGCAAAGAGGTTAACCTTTTTTACAAAAATACAGATAAATTATTGGTTGTTGGATTGTTAAGAGGATCTTTTGTGTTTATCGCAGATTTAGTTCGAGAGCTAAAAATACCAGTTGAGGTTGATTTTATGACTGCCTCTAGCTATGGAAACTCAATGCAATCTTCAAATAATATTCGAATATTAACAGATTTAAATACAGATATAAAAAACTTAGATGTGCTATTAGTAGAAGACATTATTGATACTGGTCATACACTAAACCAAGTTATAAAGTTATTGAAAAGTAGAAAGCCAAAAAGTTTAGAAGTTTGCTGCCTACTGAATAAGTTTTCACGTAGGGAAACTGATATTGAAAGTAAATGGGTTGGTTTTGATATTCCAGATGAGTTTGTAGTTGGTTATGGGATTGATTATGCTCAAGATAACAGGCATTTACCATTCATTGGTAAAGTAGTTCAGTAAAATAGGGAATAGCTCTAATTATTTACCTTATTTAGGATAATCGTGGAGATTTAAAAAGCTATTCCCTTCATAGTGAGTTTTGCAAATTATATGCCAAAAAAATTTATATTTATTCTATTTTACTAAAATCTTTTAAATCAATTCTGGGAGAATATTCAACCTCACATTCTCCTTCTGTAAATGAGACTGTTCCTCCCATTTCTCGAATATCTTGCCAAAATTGATTAGTCCACCCAGCTCTTTGTTTGTTTACATAATCCTTATTTTTGAAAAGATGAAATATCTCTATTGAGTTTTCGGTAATATTTGTAAAAGCTCTAATTATCATATCTCCATCTTGAAACATATCTTTACTCCTACTTTTTAGAGCATTTATTATAGCCTCTTTTGCCAATTTATTTTGAAACTTTATTGATCTGGTCACAGCCCACATTATCTTCTCCTATTAATTCTAAAATTTAAAATTATTAACTCCATGGTTTGATCACTATTTTTATTGCATCATCTATTCTTTCTCTTGCATACTTTAAAGCAGTAGGTAGATCTGATAATTTAAAAGTATGAGTGTGTACTAGGCTTGCATTAAATCTTTTTTCTTTCATAAATTGCATAGCTCTGTGAGTAGCACTTTTACCTTCACCTCTTATTCCAAACATGTAAATATTATTAATAACCATATGTGGAATATTAACTTCAACTGGTTCATGAGGAAAGGCAGCGAGACATATTTTGCCTCCTCTGTTAGTCATCATAATTGCATCGTTTAAGGCTTCTTTTGTTCCTGCACACTCAATTACATAGTCGGCACCTTTTTCTCCAACAATGTTTTTTACACTTTGAACTATATCTTTTTCATTTTTTACATTCAAAGTATAATCTGCTCCAAGCTTTTTTCCTATTTCTAGCCTACTATCTCTTGTACCAATTAAGGTTACTGGTCCCGCACCCAAAGCTTTAGCTACAGCAACTCCTAATAAGCCAATAGGACCAGGACCTATTACAACTAAACTTTCTCCAGCGATTAACCCCCCTAATTCGGTGAGACCGTACATTGTTGTTCCTGCTGTAACCACTAAAGTTGCTTCTTCATCAGTCATACTATCTGGAACTTTAATAAGTGTGTTTATATTATTTACAGCATATTGTTTGAAGCCACCATCTGTTGTAAAGCCGTTTGCTCTGTGACCTTTATTTACATTTCCATAGTTCAGACCATAGTTATGGCATGAAGTATACATTCCCATCCTACATCTTTTGCATTGACCACAACCAGAGTGAATTTCTACCGTTACCCTATCGCCAATATCAAATTCATCAACTGAAGGGCCTAATGCCACAACTGTGCCCATGTACTCGTGTCCAGGAGTGAAATTTTTGTTAAATGGCAATCCACCTTCTATCAGGGCTGGTGTTCCATGACTTATCACATCAAGATCTGTTGCACAAATAGCTACAGCGTCAATTCTGACTAAAACTTCTGCTTTACCTGGCATAACGATAGGTTTATCAATTAACATCAGCTGATCTGGATCTCCTAAGACCCATGCTTTCATTGTTTCTGGTATTGGATGTTTAACTGAAGTCTTGCCGTAAATTTCAATTGACATGATCAAACCTTTTGTAGATTTTAATGAATCCATTAATTAAAAGATTTGTCAAAAAGTTTATATGTTAAATGTTGTGTTTAATTTTATATTCACGCCATGTTGTAAAAAGTCCTGATCCGATAACTATCAATGCACCCACAATAATCATTAGATCTATACTTTCAGAAAAAATTGTTACACCGATAATTGATCCAAAAACTAATTGAAGATAGGAAAAAGGTTGTACAACCGAAGCTTCTGCCACTTGTAATGTTTTGACCATCATAAAATGAGAACCTGCACTTAATACACACATTAAAAGAAGCCATAAATAATCTTCTTTTAATATATCATCCCATATAAAAAGGCTTATTATACTCATTGTAACCGTGCCACCAATCCCCGTCCAAAAAAAACTTGTTATTGCTGTATCAGATCTGGAGACATATCTAGTTAAAATAAGATAAACAGCAAACATTATAGCTCCAACTATTGCAAAGATAGATCCTTCTGTGATTACATTTGTGTTTGGTCTTAAAATTATGATTACGCCAATGAAACCTGTAAAAATTGCCATCCACCTTCTCCAGCCAAATCTTTCACCAAGAAAAGGAACTGATAAACCAGCGACTATCAATGGGTAACATGCTATAATTGCATGTGTCTCAACTAACCCTAACAACGTGAATGTATAAACAACTAAGCAATTATTTAGAGAAAGAATTACACCTCTAGAAAATTGAATATAAGGTTGCTTTGTATTTAAAATATCTGAAACACGATTTTTTATGAACAAACATGTGACTATCATTACAAAAGCTATAAACCAGTAACGCATTGTAACAAGTGTAAAAACATTATTGTTTTCAGCTAAATATCTAGACAGTCCATCCATGCTTGAAAACATAAACGTTGTAATAACCATAAGGGTAATCCCAAATAGAACATTATTTTGCATAAATAACTCGATATAAAAAAAAGAATTACTGTATATTGTTAATAAAGACTTATAACAACAAAAAAATAGAGACACTTAGGTCTCTATTTAAATAAGGAGGAATATATAATAATTACTTTGTAACTAATTAAACGACTTAATGAAAAAAAGTTTAGTTATTTGTTACATGGTTTTGCAATTTCAATACTTTTTTTATATGTAAACTAGCTTCTTCTAACTGAAATTGGTCGAAATTCTTAATTGGTTTTCGACAGATACTTGTGCTAAAAATTCCTTCTTCAACTCTTAACATTTTTGAAAATTTAATTGATATGTCTATATGTTGGTGAGTAAAAGATAAAATTGGTAAAATTTGAGAAAATAATCTTCTAGAGTCTTCTATTTTATTTTCTAAATATAAATTATAGATTTTGTTGTAAATAACCTCCATAGTTGAAGGAATTAGAGCATGTACCCCTCTATTCAGAGCTTCAATCATACCCATTATTGCCCATCCACCACT
Source organism: uncultured SAR116 cluster alpha proteobacterium (assembly GCA_902542765.1). Taxonomy (GTDB): domain Bacteria; phylum Pseudomonadota; class Alphaproteobacteria; order Puniceispirillales; family Marisalimonadaceae; genus Marisalimonas. Next base: position 52,527 of record CACBVW010000006.1, read on the forward strand.
CAGATGTAACTGGTTTTTAGTAATATTGAAAACTCTTGTATATTTTGGACCAGAATTAAGAACTTCAATTTTCAAACTTTTAAATTTTTTAACGTTTTTATTTAATAAAATTATATCTTCATCACTCATTCCATAACCTGTCCATGATAAATCTTGTATCATAAGATTGTCAGGCCCAACTTCAGCAATTTCATAAAAGCATTGCACTAATTCATCACCAAAAATATTTTCAGGTGCTTGACATAATATCCAATCAGCCCCTAATTCTTTTGCATTTTTGGACAACTCAATTCTTTCAATTTGATTTTTTGCAGT
>CACBVW010000007.1 GCA_902542765.1 uncultured SAR116 cluster alpha proteobacterium
CGCCGGCCTGTCACGCCGGAGGTCGCGAGTTCGAGTCTCGTCACTCTCGCCATTATATTAAATTTTAAATCAAAAATATTATAAGATTAATTTTTAATATGATTTGTTCTTTATAAAATAGTCCATTCTGTCAACTGACTTAACATTAAATTTAACTTTTTTGTTATTTCTAATTATTTCAAGTTGTATATTAACTCCTATATCTCCTGAATTCCAAATTGACATATAAAACTTTTTTACAGTATTTACATAATTTCCATTAACTGCATTTATTATATCATTCTTTCTTATGCCAGATTTATCTGAAGGTCCACCCGTACTTACTCTTGTAACAATAACTTTACCTGAAGAATCATTTGTAGAAATTCCTAAATATGGTTTAATACCTGATTTTGGTCGACCATATTTTAAAAGGTCATTTAAAATTGGCTTCAGAAGGTTTATTGGAACAAACATATTTCCAGGTGTTAAAGTACCAGGGGAGGCTGCGTCAGCAACAAAAAGTGAGCCTATACCTAATATTTCCCCTTTAGAATTAACAAGAGGTGCACCAGCCCAAGATTGATTCATAGGTAGTGTGTAAATTGGTTTTTTAAGGAAATATTCCCACCAACCTACAAAAGGTCTTCTTGAAACCATTTTAGCCATTGATCCAATTCCTTTGTTAGGTGAGGGAAGAATTAACAAAACATCATCTAATTCTATTTTATTTGAATTTCCAATTTTTAGTGGAATTAATTTGGTTTTAATTATAGGTGAAACTATTCCAAATCCTGATGAGTGGTCATATCCAGTCAATTTGCCAGGTATTTTTTTCCCATTAGGCAGTCCTATTATTATTTCGCTTGCTTCAATAACGATATAACCGATGGTAAGAATATTATTTTGGTCAATTATGACCCCGCTCCCTTGGCGAACTGTACCAAGACTTTTTGACGTTCTTGCTTCTTCAGGAACTATTGAATCAATACTAACTACTCCATTATAAAAATTTTGAATTTTATCATTTGTTATTGATGACTGATCTGCGCATACAATTGAAGATACGAAAAATAATGATATGAAAATATATTTTTGACTAATACGAAATATATACACCAAATTATACCCCATTCAGTATGATGTAATACATAATCAAAGAGTGGTTAGTACAATTTGAATCATAAAATATATTTTATAAATAAAGCAAGGATTTTTAAATTTAATAAATTGCTTTTTAACTCGTTAATAATTAAAATTTTATATTTATAAACAACTTAAAACGATGGTAAATATGAAGCTTCAATTACACCACATAAATTTGTCTACTGATAAAGTTGACGATATGAATGATTTCTATTTAAATGTTATGAAACTTAAAACAGAAACTGAGGGATTACCTGTTTTAGAAAAGAAAAAGGGTTATTCTGGTGATGTTGCCTTTGTATCAGATGGTAAAATACAAACTCATTTAGCTCAAAAAGATTTGGATGTTTGTTTTAAAACTGGTCATACAATAAACCCACTTGAAAAAGGTCATATAGCCTACCGAACAGATGACTTAGAAGCTTTTAAAAAACATTTAAATGAATTAAATATCAATTTTTCAGATTGGGGTGAAACTGCAGTAGCAGGATGGAAACAAATATTTTTTCATGATCCAGATGGAAATATAATTGAAGTTCACGAAATAGAACAAACATAACTTTAAATCAAAATTTTAAAATCATCATCAGAATGGTAGTCAAATTTGGAAAAGCCCAATATTAATTTGTTGGCAGTAATAGTAGCTATACCGGTCATTGGGATGACAATTATAGCGCCTGCCTTAACTATTATAAAAAATGATTTAATTATATCTTTTGAAAACACACAACTAATTTTAACACTATATTTTACTTTTCTAGCTTTTGGTCAGATATTATTTGGGCCATTCTCTGATAAATATGGAAGAAAACCAATTTTACTTTTGGGAGCCTCTATTTATGCAGTTTCTGCCTTTTTGGCATCCTTATCATCTAATATAGAAATTTTATTGATACTTAGATGTTTTCAAGGATTTGGCGCTGCAGCATGTTTATCTGTTGGACGAACTATTTTGAGTGATTGTTATGAAATTAAAGAGGCAGCAAAAGAAATGTCTAAAATGACAGCCATAATGGCAATCATTCCAATTTCTTGTTTCATCTTTGGAGGGTTTCTTGCCGAGTTTTTTGGATGGAGAACTAATTTAATTGCTTTAGGTTTAATAAGCTTAATTTTGATAATTGCTATATCTTTGTTTTTAAATGAGACATTAATAAAAAAAGCTAAAAGCATAAGTTTTAAAAATATGTTTGTAGTTTATATAGGATTAATAAAAACTGTTTCTTTTAATTTTTTTACGATTACCACTGCAATGCAAACATCTATGTTTTTTGCAATGAATGGTTTTATGCCATATGAATTTGAAAGAAAAGGTGTTAGCATGTCAGAGTTTGGAATATGGTTTTCATTTACATCTCTAGGATATATTTTTGGGAATATAATCAATAGCAAATTAAGTCCTAAAGTTGGTCTAGAAAGAATGTGTCTTTTAGGAACAGTTTGCTCTTTTTGTGCTGTATTAATATTTTTTATAAATAATAATTTATTTCAAAATGGACCTCTTATTTTATCATTAATATGTATGTTATTTGGATGTTCGAATGGCTTTGCAGTAGCAAATAGTATGACTGGAGCAATAAATTCATCAGAATTAAATAAAGGCGCAGCAAGTGGTTTGATGGGTGCATTTCAAGTGGGATCCGGAGGACTAGCTGGTTTTTTAATTATATTTTTTGGAGGAGCTCAAAATTTTAATATATGTTTATACGCTTTATTTATTATGTCGGGTATTTCAATAATATCCTCTTATTGGATATTAAAAATAAAAAGAATGAGTATTATATAAATGTTTAAAGATCAAAATATAGAAATATTAGATTCTCATCATCATTTCTGGGATTTAGATAAAAATTATTATCCTTTATTATGCGATAAAATTGATCCAGATTTTTTCTTAGGAAATTACGAAATGATTAGACAAAATTATCTTCCATTTGATTATGAGAAGGACATTAAAAATCATAATGTTATTGGTACTATTCATTGTGAAGCAGAGTGGGATAGGAATGATCAGGTTGGTGAGACAAAATGGATAGAAAATTTAGCTAAGAAAAATAAATTTCCAAATGCTATTATAGGTCATGCCTGGTTTCATTCAAAAAATACAGAGATAATAATTGCTGAACAAGCAAGTTTTAAGATGGTTAAGAGTATACGCTCAAAACCAAATGTAAAATTTGCTAAAAATACTACTGATTATAAATATGATGGTTCTATGCAAGATATCAATTGGAGAAAAGGTTTAAAATTACTAGAAAAATATAATTTAAATTATGATTTGAGAGTTCCTACATGGCATTTAGAAGAAGCAGTTGAAATTGTAAGGTTAATTCCAAACACTAAAGTCATTATTAACCATTGTGGTTTTCCCTGGGATAGATCTGTCGATGGAATGGAATTTTGGAGAAAAGGGATGAAATCATTATCCTTAGAGCCTAATACATTTATCAAATTATCTGAATTTGGTGTAAAAGGAGAGGAGTGGAATTTCAAAGAGAATGCTAGTATAATTTACGAATTAATAGACTTTTTTACTCCAAAAAGATGCATGTTTGCAAGTAATTTTCCTGTTAGTAAACTTAAAATAACATTTGATAACTTATTTAATAATTATAAAAAAATTGTAGAAAAATTCTCTATAGATGAGAAGAAATATTTGTTTTCTGAAACTGCCATTGAAACTTATAATTTAGATAAATCATTGTTAAGGAAAAATTAATTACATGCATATCACTCAATAATTTAAATTTTTTTTTAATTGTGTTAATTAATCATTTTATTTCATGTGGAGTTATGATTGAGTATCCAATTTACTGATATTGTTAAGAAGTTACCAGCTTCTGTGCCTTTTGTCGGTCCGGAAGCCCAAGAAAGAAGTATTGAAAAACTTTTTAAAGCACGTATTGGAGCTAATGAGAGTATTTTTGGGCCTTCAGAAAAAGCAATTTCAGCTATGAAAAAACACTTAAGTGAAGTCTGGATGTATGGCGATCCAGAAAATTTTGATTTGAAACATGCACTTGCAAAAAAACATAAAGTAAAATTTGAAAATATTGTTATAGGTGAAGGAATTGATGGCTTACTAGGATATCTGATTAGATTGATAATAGAAAAAGGGGATAATGTCGTTACTACTGATGGCGCGTATCCAACTTTTAATTATCATGTAGAGGGATTTGGAGGAAATCTACATAAAGTACCTTTCTGCAATGACACTGAGGACTTACAGAAATTACTTGATAAAGTCAAAGAAACATCAGCAAAGATTTTATATGTATCAAATCCCAACAATCCAATGGGAACAATTAATAAACCGTCAGATGTTCAAACGTTAATCCAGAATCTTCCAGATACCACCTTGTTATGTTTGGATGAAGCTTATATTGATTTTGTAGATGATAATTTTGTACCTAAAATTTCATTGGATACAAAAAATGTTATTAGAATGAGAACTTTTTCAAAAGCATATGGAATGGCCGGATTAAGGGTTGGTTATGCGATAGGAGAAAAAGGCTTAATCTTAAATTTTGAAAAAATAAGAAATCATTTTGGCATGTCAAGAATTTCTCAAGTAGGCGCATTAGCTGCTCTAGAAGATTATGATTTTATAAGTGAAGTAATTAATAAAGTAAAATTATCGAGAAATAGAATTGCTGATATTGCTAATAATAATAGTTGTAAATTTATTCCTTCTTTTACAAATTTTGTAGCAATTGATTGTTTAAAAGATAGTAAATTTGCAAAAAAAGTACTTGAAAATTTAATTAATAACGGTGTTTTTGTAAGAATGCCATATTCATATCCTCAAAATAGGTGTATAAGAGTGACAGTAGGATTAGACAAAGATATTGATTTATTTGAAAAATATTTTCCGATAGCATTAAAAGAAAGCTAATTAAAACAATATATCTCAAATCTTAAACTTAAATAATTAATTTAAATAAACTAGGGAGTTTTTATATGTCAACTAATTATCCAGATACCCATCTTTTTCTTAATGGAGAATGGAGAGAAGCTGTAGCAAAAGAAAGTCTTGAAATAATAAACCCAGCAACAGAAGAAGTTATTGGTAAAGTATCACATGCAAGAAAAGAAGATTTAGATATCGCTCTAAATGCTGCTGAAAAAGCTTTTGACAGTTGGAAAAATGTCTCTGCTTATGAAAGATCAAAAATATTGAGAAAGGCTGCTGACATAGTCCGTAGTAAGGCCGATCATATCGCTACACTTATGACTATGGAGCAAGGCAAACCTGTTATTGAAGCTAAAATGGAAACAATGGGTGCAGCAGACTCAATTGATTGGTATGCAGAAGAGGGAAGAAGAGCATATGGAAGGATAATTCCTTCAAGAGCCCCAGAGGGTGTATACCAATTTGTTTTTAAAGAACCTGTCGGTGTAGTTGCTGCTTTTACTCCTTGGAATTTCCCTTTAAATCAAGTTGTTAAAAAAGTTGCTGCGGCCTTTGCCGCTGGTTGTACTGCGATTGTAAAAGGACCTGAAGAAACACCTGCAAGTGTAGCTGAGTTGATTAAAGCTTTTGATGAAGCTGGAATGCCTAAAGGTTCAATAAATTTAGTTTATGGAATACCTGCTGAAATTTCCGAATATTTAATTGCTCATCCTGTCGTAAGAAAAGTTACTTTTACCGGCTCTACAGCAGTTGGCAAACTATTAGCATCCCAAGCAGGAAAGCACATGAAAAGAGTTACTATGGAGCTCGGTGGTCATTCTCCTGCAATTGTTTGTGAAGATGCAGATGTAAAAACAGCAGTTAAGATATTAAGTGCAAATAAGTTTAGAAATGCTGGACAGGTTTGTATTTCTCCAACTAGATTTTTGGTACATGACTCAGTTTATGATGAATTTGTTGATGGTTTTGTAAAACAAGCTGAATCCCTTAATGTTGGCAATGGTCTTGATGAGGGTGTAAAAATGGGACCTTTAGCACATGATAGAAGACTAACCGCAATAGAGGATTTTGTAGCAGATGCTGTTGAAACTGGAGCAAAAATTTTAACTGGTGGTAAAAGAAAAGGTAATAAAGGTTACTTTTTTGAACCAACAGTTATGACAAATGTAAGTAAAGATTCTAGAATTATGAATGAAGAACCATTTGGTCCATTAGCACCTATAAATTCATTTAGTTCAATTGATGAAGTTGTAGAAGAATCTAACCGTTTAAATTATGGTTTAGCTGCCTACGCTTATACAAACTCTGCAAAAACTGCTCAAGATCTAGGTCAAAAAATTGAGAGTGGTCAAGTATCAATCAACCACCATGGTTTAGGGTTAGTAGACACTCCGTTTGGTGGTGTTAAAGATTCTGGATATGGATCAGAAGGTGGTCCAGAAGGCTTAGATGCCTACATGACTACAAAATTAGTTTCACAAACTGGTCTATAAATAAATCAAAATTTAAAAAATTTAAGCAGTCTATTAATAGGCTGCTTTTTTTAAAATAAAATTTATATTTAAAAATAATTAAAACTAATCTAGCATATATTATATCGATAATTTTATAGGTGGTTAAAATATGGAATGGGTACCTGCGCCAACACCAATTAATGAAAATAGAAGAGCTCAATCTGTTGAGAAAACTGGTATAATTGGTACAGATCAAATTTATTTATTTGATATTTACGTTGAAATTGCAAAAGATATTAGTGGCTATGATGCAGGAAGTTTTAGTTTATATGATTCTAAAAACCAATGTATGATTTCTGAAATTGGAAAGCCAGAACCAAGAGAAATACATCGTAAAGCTGATAAGGCTGCAAGTATTTGCTCATATGTTTTGCTAGAAAAAAATCCACTAATTGTGTTTGACTTAAAAAAACATGATATTTTTAAATATCACCCTGCTGTCGAGTCTGGTATGGTCCATAGCTATTGTGGATTTCCAGTAAGAAATAAAGATGGCTATGCTATGGGAACTTTTTGTATTTTCCATTTCGCCGGTATAAAAGAGTTATCATTTGAAAAACTTAATTTGATTGAAAAATTAGTCTCTAGACTAGCCCTCCAAATTGATACTCAAACCGAACAAAAAGAATTGACATCTCAAAAAATCTCTAAATCAATTGATGTTTTTCTTGAAAGTAATTCTGAATTTAAAATTACAGATTATAAAACTTTTATAGATATTTGCAGTGGTCTTGCCTTGCCTAAAGAAAATGCAATCAATCTAATAAAAAATGGATTATGTGAACTCAAAAATGAGACTGTTCTCCTGTCTTCTGCAGGTAATGAATTGCAAGAAAAAATGAATATTTTTACAAAAGTCCATAATCAGATAAAGGTTGAAGGTAACGAAGCTAATACATTAATAGACAGTGCTCTTGATAAGTTAGGTGAACTGTAATGTTTGCGAAGGTTTATCAATATAAATTTGGGACCGTAGCGGAAGCCAAAGTTGCTGCTTCCTTCTGTGCGGATAACTTAGGTAAAAAAATTAGTAAATACAAATTCCAATCTTTAAATGTAATGATTGGAAAAGAAGGTGATTTATCAATATTTATTAAATTTGATACAATTGATAGACTAAAAAAATATGAATCAGAGTCTGATGCATTTATAAAAGAATTAAAGCAAACATTTGTTTTCAAAGAAAATCAGTTTGCTGGCGTTTTTGTTTACAATTATGAAGCTGAAGCAACTTCTTCAGAAATAAAAATCACAAATCCAGCAGCTTAGTTTTCTATAATCATTTTTATATTAAAAATTACCCTTAACAACCTTGTAGTTAAGTATTTAGTTTAATTTCTATTTTACACATATTTCTTAATAAGAAATTAATTTTAATAAAATTTGTTTATATGAAGAAATTTATAATTTAAAATATTTTAAATTATAAAGGTTAATATTTTGGAAAAATGGATTGCTGTTGACTGGGGAACAAGTACTTTTCGTGCTTATTTAGTCCAAAATAATAAAGTTTCTGACACTATAGAAACTAAGGATGGAATGAAATTTGTTAAAAGTCCTCTTTTTGAACAGACCTTGCTCAGTTTGATTGATCGATGGTTAAATGATGATGAAATCACAGAAATTTTAGCTAGTGGTATGGTAGGGTCCAAACAAGGTTGGGAAGAGGCTCCATATCAACAAACCCCATGTAATCTCAAAAAATTAAACTACATAACACCAACCTTAAAAGATAATAGAATCTCACTTAAAATTTTTTCAGGTATATCTCAAACCCATCAGCCAGATGTTATGCGTGGTGAAGAAACTCAAATTGCTGGGTTTTTGAATGAAACCCCAAATTTCAATGGTTCTATTTGTTTACCAGGAACACATAGTAAATGGGTGGAAATAAGAAATAATAATATTATAAAATTTAAAACTTTTATGACAGGTGAATTATTTGAAATAATTTCCAAAAATTCAGTATTAATGCACAGTGTTGAAGCAGAAAAAATTGACAAGATGGAACTGCTCAAGTCAGTTGATAAAATTCTTCAAAAACCAGAATTATTTAGTAATGCGTTATTTCAGCTAAGAGCGGATGATCTAATTAACTCCAAAGGCCCTACAATTTATAAATCCAGATTATCTGGATATTTGTTAGCTATTGAATTGCTAGGCAGTGTGGAGTTTTGGGAAAATAACGACATAGTTTTGATAGGTAATCCAGATTTGACAGAAATGTATCAATTCGTATTAAATAAAAAGGTCAAGTCTATCAAAAAATTCTTATCAAGTGATATGGTATTAAAGGGGCTGAAAAATTTTAAAAAAATTTCAATAAGTTTAAAACATGAATAAAAACAACATATTTGAATCTAGAAGACCTTTGATTGCTATATTAAGAGGTATAACACCTTTGGAGGCTGAAAGTGTTTCAGATATTCTAATTGAGGCAGGTATTAGTATAATAGAGGTGCCCCTTAATTCACCTCAACCTTTTGAAACAATAGAAAGAATGGTAAAATTCCACGGTGATAACGGTATTTTTGGTGCTGGAACTGTTTTAAGAGAGTATGATGTTTACAGAGTACAAGAAGTTGGAGGAAAAATAATAGTTTCTCCAAATTTGAATACGCTTGTTATTAAAAAAACAAAAGAATTAAATATGTATAGTATACCAGGAGTTTTTACTGTAACAGAGTGTTTTGATGCTTTGGACAGTGGAGCTGATGCGCTTAAATTTTTTCCAGCTTCTCTATTAAAGGAAGAAAATTTTAAAGCATTATATGCAGTTTTGCCGGAAAACACTATTTCGATTGCCGTGGGTGGCATTAGTGAAAATACATTTCCAAGTTGGTTAAAAGTAAATATCAAGGGTTTTGGCTTAGGATCAAACCTATATAAACCTGGTATGTTGGTTGAAGAAATAAAGTTAAGAGCAGAAAATATCGTAAAATTTTATGATAACTGTGTTCGGAGTTAAATAAAGTTTTGTAATGTCAGAAGATAAATTCAATAACGATTTTAAAAGTGACACTCTAGCGGAAGATCAAATTTTACTTGAAAAAATTTTATCACCATTAGATTTTAGACGTGATTTATTAATTGAACATTTACATAAAATTCAAGATTATTTTGGTTTTTTATCAGAAAAAAATTTAGCACTTTTAGCTAAAATTTTAAAATTAAGCAAAGTTGAGGTATATGAGGTAGCATCTTTTTATGCTCATTTTGACATTGTTAAAGAAGGAGATATTCCTCCCCCTAAAATAACCATAAGAGTATGTAACTCTTTATCTTGTCAAATTAATGGTTCTACAACATTAAAAAACAAAATAATTAAAAGATTTCAAGATCAAGATATTAGAGTTCTAGATGCTCCTTGTATGGGACGTTGTGCCTTTGCCCCAGCATTAGAGATAGGTCATTTTCATGTTGAAAATGCAAACTTGGAAAAAGTTATTGAAGCAATTGAAAAGAAATGGAGAAGTCCAATAATACCAAATTATCAATCTTTTTATGATTATATTAATAAAGGTGGATATCAGAAACTTAAAGAAATCAAAGATAGGAAAGATATTTGGTATGATAATATTATTAAGGCTGATTTAAGAGGCCTCGGAGGCGCAGGTTTTAGAACAGCAAAAAAATGGAAACTCGTTTCTAATGAAAAGGGACCTAAATATTTAGCAGTCAATGGTGATGAAGGCGAACCTGGAACATTTAAAGATAAATATTATCTTGAAACAGAACCTCACATGTTTTTAGAAGGAATGTTGATGGCAGCTACTTCTATTAATGCTAAAAAATGTTTTATTTATATAAGAGATGAATATCCTGCAGTCTTAAAAATTTTAAAAGATGAAATTATAAAACTAGAAAATGAAAAGATTATTCCTTTAAATTATATTGATCTTAGAAGAGGTGCTGGAGCCTACATATGTGGCGAGGAAAGCGCTATGATTGAGAGTATTGAGGGTAAAAGGGGTTTGCCCAGACATAGGCCACCATACGTTGGTCAATCTGGTATTTTTGGGAAACCAACATTAGTTCATAACGTTGAAACTCTTTACTGGGTAGCAAGAATAATGAGAGAAGGCCCCGAGATTTTTACAGACTTTAATAAAAATAATTGTATGGGCCTCAGAAGTTACTCAGTTTCAGGGAGAGTGAAAAATCCAGGTTTATATTTACTTCCTTCAGGCTCTACTATTTTAGATATAATTGAAGCTTCTGGAGGTATGATTGAAGGTCATCAATTTAAAGCCTACCAACCTGGAGGGGCATCCTCTGGTCTTTTACCAGCAACTATAAATGATGTCCCATTAGATTTTGATACTCTTGATAAATATAACACATTTATTGGTTCTGCTGCTGTTGTTGTTCTGTCTAATAGAGACAAAATAAAGGATGTAGCTTTAAATATGATTGAATTTTTTAAATCTGAAAGCTGTGGTCAATGTACTCCTTGCAGGGTAGGATGTGAAAAAGCCGTTAATATAATGAAACAAAAAGATTGGGATTTATCTCTTCTTGAGGATTTGTGCGAAGTAATGGAGAGTTCATCAATTTGCGGGCTAGGTCAGGCAGCAACAAATCCTATAAAATCGAGTATTTCTTTCTTTAGTGAAGAGTTAAAAAATGAATAATAAAATTTCATTTTTCATTAATAATAGAAAAGTTAAAGCTAATAATAATGAAACAATTTGGGGTGTTTCTAGAAGAGAAGGAATAGAAATTCCTCATCTTTGCCACAGAGATAAAAGTGGTTATAAATCAGACGGCAATTGCAGAGCTTGTGTTGTGGAAATACAAGGAGAAAAGACATTAACAGCCTCATGTATAAGACAACCAACACAGGGAATGAAAGTCTTTACTAACACTCCTAAAGTTGAAAATTCTCAAAACTTAATTTTAGAATTGCTTCTATCAGATCAACCTAAAAATAAACATAAAAATTTCCAGGGAAACCATTTTTGGAATATACTCAACAAGAAAAAGATTAATAAATCTAGATTTTTGAAAAAAAATAAAGATTATGTTCCAAACATAGATCAAAGTCATCCTGCAATGACTGTGTCCTTAGATGCATGCATACAATGTGGGTTATGCATTAGAGCGTGCAGAGATGTGCAGGTAAATGATGTGCTAGGAATGTCGGGAAGGGGAGCTGACAGTTATCCTGTTTTTGATATGAACAACCCAATGGGTGAGAGCAGTTGTGTTGGTTGTGGTGAATGCGTCCAAGCTTGTCCAACTGGTGCTCTTATTGAAACTTCTTTATTAGATAAAAATAATGATCAGACAATTTTCCCTGAAAAGAAAATAAAGAGTTTATGTCCTTTTTGTGGTGTTGGTTGCCAGACATTAGTAAGTGTAAAGAATAATAAAATAGTAGCGGTAAATGGTGAAAATGGGCCTGCTAATGAAAATAAATTATGTGTTAAAGGACGTTTTGGATTTGATTATATCAATAGTCCACTAAGGTTAAACAATCCTCTAATAAGAATTAGTAAAAAATCAAAATCTTGGGATATATCAATTGATCACAAAGATATTTATAAATATTTTAGAAAAGCTTCTTGGGAAGAAGCGTTGGATCTTGCATCTAAAAAATTTACTGAAATTTTAAAAAGTAACAATAAAAATTCTTTAGCAGGTTTTGGTTCAGCAAAAGGTTCAAATGAAGAAGCATATATATTTCAAAAATTGATAAGGACTGGTTTTCAGACTAATAATGTAGATCATTGTACACGACTTTGTCATGCTTCGTCAGTAGCTGCATTATTACAATCCGTTGGATCAGCAGCTGTGTCAGCACCATTTACAACTGTAAAAGATAGTGAATGTATAATTTTAATAGGAGCAAGACCTGAACAAAACCATCCTGTGGCGGCTTCATATTTTAAACAAGCTGTAAAAAATGGGACAAAATTAATTATTTTAGATCCAAGAAAACAAAGTTTATCTAGATACGCAATACATCACCTACAATTTAATCCAGGTCAAGATTTAGCTTTGTTAAATGCTATGATTTTTACAATTATAAATGAGAATTTAACAAACAAAGAATATATTAAAAATTATACTGAAGGGTTCGAACAATTAGAAAAAGAGATAAAAAAATTTAATCCTGTTTTAATGGAAAAATTATGTGGAATACCAAAAGAGATTATTAGAGAAGTTGCAAGAATATATGCAAAGGCAAAAACATCAATAATCTTTTGGGGAATGGGTATTTCACAACATGTGCATGGGACCCAAAATGCTTTTTCATTAATAAATTTAGCGTTGATCACAGGACATCTAGGAAAATCAGGCACAGGATTGCACCCTTTAAGAGGACAAAATAATGTACAAGGTGCTTCTGATGCAGGGCTAATACCTATGTCATATCCAGATTATAATTCTGTTAAAATAAAAATAAACAATGAAAAAATGGAGAAATTTTGGAATTCAAATTTAGATCTTAATGAAGGCAAAACAGTTGTAGAAATTATTAAGGGTATAAATGCTGATGAAATAAAAGGATTGTATGTTCAAGGTGAAAATCCTGCTATGTCAGATCCAGATTTAATGCATACCAGAAAAAGTTTAGCAAAGTTAGATCATTTAGTTGTTCAAGATATTTTTATGACAGAAACAGCTTGGTTTGCGGATGTGATTTTACCAGCATCTGCTCATTCAGAGAAATCAGGTACCTACACTAACACTAACAGACAAGTACAATTAGGACGAAATGTGGTAGATCCTCCAAAAGGTGTAAAGCAAGATTGGTGGATTATTCAAGAAATTGCAAAAAGAATGGGATTAGATTGGAATTATGCATCTCCAAAAGAAATTTTCGATGAAATGAAATTGATAATGCCCTCCCTAAATAATATCTCTTGGGAAAGGTTAGAAAAAGAAAATTATGTTACTTATCCTGTAAAAAGTAAAAACATTCCAGGAGAAGATATTATATTTTATGATGGTTTTCCTACATCAAACAATTTAGCTAAAATTATACCCGTTGATTTGATTAATCCAAATGATGAATTAAATAGTGATTTCCCATTGATACTATCCACGGGTAGGTTATTAGAACACTGGCATACTGGCACTATGACAAGAAAAGCTATAATTTTGAATGATCTTGAGCCAGACCCAATAGTTTTTATAAATGAAATAGACAGCAAATTTTATAATATTGATATGACTAGAGAAGTTTCAATTGAAACAAGACGAGGAAAAATAAAAATAAAAATTAGATATGATAACGACCTTCTTCCTGGAATGTTATTTTTACCTTTTTGTTTTAAGGAGGCTGCTGCCAATGTATTAACTAATTCAGAACTAGATCCAATTGGAAAAATTCCTGAGTTAAAATACAGTGCGGCTAGGATTTACCAAGTTTAAATTAATATACTTATTCTATGATATAATATTAAATAATAAAATGAGCTGGCAAGATAGAATTTATAATATATTAAAAAATGATGGAGTTAAATTATTTAGCTATGTTCCTGATGCTGGACATAAGATATTAATAGAAAATGCAATAAAAGATAATTCAGTCATTGCAATTCCTCTAACATCAGAAGAAGAGGGCGTAGGCATCGCTGCTGGTTCTTATCTTGGAGGAACTAAAGCAGTTTTGTTAATGCAAAGTAGTGGTGTTGGAAATTGTATTAATCAATTGTCATTAATTAAACATGGTCAATTTCCTTTTTTTACTATTATAACAATGAGAGGTGAATTTGGTGAAGGAAATCCTTGGCAATTTGCAATGGGTGAAGCAGTAATACCAACATTAAATTCAATGGGAGTAAATTGTATTAAAATTGAAAAAGAAGAAGATGTCGAAAGTATAATAAAAGCTGCTTTGACAATGGCATTTAAGTCAGAGAGATCTGTTGCTGTTTTACTTTCACAGAAATTAATCGGGGCTAAGATATTTTAGTAAAAGTTATAAAAAATGAATTTATTAGACAGAAAAAAAGCAATTCCTATTTTGATTGGTGATCATAAGAGATTTCTTATTATTTCAGGTTTGGCAGGGTCAGCAAAGGATATTGGATTTTTGACTAAAGAAAGTCCAAATACATTTTTATTTGGGGGTGCCATGGGAGGTGCGTTGCCAACTTCTCTTGGTCTTGCTCTATCAAGACCCAATGATAGAGTTCTTTGTGTTTCGGGTGATGGTGATATTTTAATGTCTATGAGTTGTCTGGCGACAATAGTAACTACTAAACCTAAGAATCTTATTATTATTTGTGTTGACAATGCGTTATATTTGGAAACAGGTGGGCAAACATCTCATACAGGTTTAGGCGTAAATTTAGAAATGATTGCAAAAGGATGTGGTTTTTCTATTACCAAAACTATAATAACAGAGCAGGAATTATTAGAAGGAAAAAAAAATCTTGATAATTTTAGCGGACCAGCTTTCATACTATTAAAGGTAAGTGAATCAAGTCCTCCTAAATATTCTAGAAATTGGAATGCTTCTGAAGAAAAATTTAAATTCAGAAAAAATTTAATAAACTAAATATTTATCTTTAATTAAATTAGTAAATATGTTAACTAAATAGTTTCCTAGTAAACTATTTTTTAGGTATTGTTTGAAAGAATCATTTGAAGATAATATAGGTTTGTTAATTCATGATGTAGCTCGATTACTTCGTGTTTTATATGATCGTCAAATGGCTTCTATAGGTCTAACTAGATCTCAATGGTGGCTCTTAACTTATTTATATTTTAAAGATGGCATAAAACAATCCGAACTTGCAATACTTATGGATATGGAAAAAGCACCATTAAGTAGACTTATAGACCGCATGGAATTAAAGGGATGGGTTGAAAGAAAAAGTGGAAGTAAAGATCGAAGAATCAAAAATATTTATTTATCTGAAAAAATTAAACCTCTTATTAATTCCATGAGGGACAAAGCAGCAACATATAGAAAAGATTCTTTATCAATATTAAATAATCAAGATCTCAACAAGTTAAGGGATTTACTACAGATTTTAAAAAAAGATTTATCTTCAAAAGTATAATTTAAAGGAAAAGAGTTAATGTCAAATGAAGTTGATAAAGAATTAAATCCTAGCAATAGAGTAGTTAGATTTTTATTATTAATTCTACTTCCCATTTTAGTTGTGCTCACCACCGTGGGTTATTTTTATTCTTTAGGTAGGTTTATATCAACTGAAAATGCATACATAAAAGCTCCTATTATTTCTGTTCAATCTGAGGTTTCTGGAAGAGTAGATATGGTATTTATTAGAGATAATCAAAGGGTAAATAAGGGAGATAAACTTTTTAAAATTGATACCGAAAAACTTGAATTGGATTTAAGTGAACAAAAACAGAATCTAATAAATATAATTAAAGAAATTGAGAATAGAAAATCAAAATATAACGAGGCGAAAGAAGAAGTAAAATTAGCAAAAGAAGAAATTAAATTTTATTCTTCTGAAATTAAGAGAGTGAACTCTTTAGTGAGTGTTGAGATTAAGTTAGCGAAGGAAAAAGTTGAATATCAAAAATTAGAGCTTAATAGAATTAAAAATTTGGTTAAAAAAGGAGTTGGTCTTCAAAGTAAACTTGATGAAGCAAAATTTCTTTATAATTCTGCCATAGCTAATTTAAAATATGTAAATCTAAATAATGATTTAGAAAAAATTAAATATTCGTATTTGTCTTCAAAACAAAAACTAAAAATAAATCAAGATAAACTCAAAACAATACTGACCACTTTAAATGGTAATGAAAAAATTTTGCCAAAAAAACATCCATTATACTTAAAACATAAAAGTAAATTAAATAAAATAAACTTTGATATTAAACAGTCTATTATATTTGCTAAACAAGATGGGATTGTTGCTAAATTGAATCTAGAAAAAGGAGAGTATATAGATGTTGGAAAAATTCTATTTGCAATAGTTGATGAAAAAAATTCTTGGTTAGAAGCTAATTTAAAAGAAACTGACTTAACCAATATAAAAGTTGGTCAATCAGCATATTTTATTCCTGATGCATATCCTGATACAAAATGGAAAGCCCAAGTGCAAAGTATAAGTCCTGCCACTGGTGCTGAATTTTCAATTTTACCACCACAAAACTCTTCTGGTAATTGGGTGAAAGTTGTTCAAAGAATACCCGTAAGAATTTCTATTGGTGATCCGATTAATAAAAATAAAGATAATTTAAATGCTGATAAACAGCTTAGGGTAGGTATGTCTGTGTCGGTTACGATAGACACTAAGTATGAGAGTGAAATTCCAATAATAATCCGACCTTTTGCTTCTATTTTTAAATCACTAAGAGATTAAGTTGTCACCTCTAATATCTGAAACTAATACTTCTTTTAAATGGTTTATTTTAGCTACAGCAACATTTGTAACTATGCTTTATGCGATGAATGTAACAATAGCTTCAATTGCATTATCAGACATGAGAGGAGCTATGGGAGCAACACAAGACCAGATTTCTTGGGTTGTAACTGGAAATATAGTTGCAACAGCAATCTTTACTCCTTTTGCAGGCTGGTTATCTTCGAGAATACAAATTAGAACAATCCTTTTTTTTAGCGTAATAGGTTTTATAATTTCTTCCATTTTTTGTGGAATGTCAGATTCTTTAGAAGAAATTGTTATTGCAAGGGTAGCACAAGGCATTTTTGGAGCACCACTTCCGCCACTTTCACAAACGCTTGTTTTAGCAGTATTTCCAAAAAGACAAATTTCTGTGGCTATGGCAGTTTGGGGAATGGGTACAATTCTGGGTCCCGTGATTGCACCAACAATTGGAGGATATCTTGGCGAATTACTAAATTGGAGATGGATTTTTTACACCTTAGTACCATTTGGTTTTTGTGCTTTATTAGCTGTAATTGCCACAGTTCCAAAAAGATCAGTTGAAGGTGGAATACATTTAGACTGGGTTGGTTTTTTAGCTCTTGCATGTAGTGTTGCTGCATTACAAATAATGTTCGATAGAGGAGAAAGAAATAGTTGGTTTGATAGCACAGAGACTATTATTGAGTGTGGAATAGCTATTATTGGCTTTTATATCTTTATTACTCACAGCCTGACAACAAAAAAGCCTTTTATAAATTTAAGTATTTTTAAAGACAGAAATTACACTGTAGGTCTTATTCTAATATTCTTCTTTGGCATGTTAAATTTTGTTCCAATGGTAATCTTTCCACCTCTACTCCAAGAATTGAGAGGGTATCCTCAATCTATAATTGGATTAATATTAGGAATGAGGGGAATAGGAACGTTTGTTGGTTTTGCAATAATAGCTTTTACAAGCAGGATTGACCCAAGAATAATTATTTTTTTTGGCTTTGGGATACAAGCTATCTCAGGTCTTTACATGTCAACTTTCGATATAAATATGACCTTTTCACATATAGCCTGGGCCAGCTTAGTTCAGGGTTTAGGTGTTGGTTTGACTTGGCCTCCAGTGAGTGTTATTTGCTTTGCAACCTTGTCAAATAAATTTCACGGAGAAGCTACAGCTATGTTTCATCTAATTAGAAACATTGGATCAAGTTTTTTTATTTCAGTAAGTGTTGCAGTTGTTC
Organism: uncultured SAR116 cluster alpha proteobacterium; assembly: GCA_902542765.1. Lineage (GTDB taxonomy): Bacteria > Pseudomonadota > Alphaproteobacteria > Puniceispirillales > Marisalimonadaceae > Marisalimonas. The sequence continues at coordinate 18,113 of CACBVW010000007.1, forward strand.
TTCATATGGGTCAAATTAACTTTGAAGAAATTGGTTCTACAGTATCCTTATGGAACCAAGGGATTAACTTTTCAGGTGTCATTAATTCATTAGATGATTTGAATGTTACAAAGTTAACAAATGAATTAAATAGACAAAGTCTTATGGTTGGGTATATAGATGCATTTAAATTATATTCATGGGTAGGTTTTTTATCTATACCCTTAATTTTTTTAATTAAAATAACAAAGACTCAAAATAATTAATTCTGATTTAAAAGGTAATACATGGGTAATAATATAATTCTTATTGATGGTGGAATGGGCCAAGAATTAATACATAGATCAAAAGTTAAACCAGATGGTCTCTGGTCAGCAAGAGTGATGCTTGATAATTATGACTTAGTTGTGGATTTACACAGAGATTTTATAAAAGCTGGTGCAGAGGCAATAACATTAAATTCTTATAGTGTCACACCACAAAAGTTAAAAAGACATAATCTGGAGGAATTATTCATACCTCTTCAAAAAAGTGCAATTAAAGCTGCCATTGAGGCCAAAAAGTCATCGTCAGTTGAAACTGATATAAAAATTATTGGCTGTTTGCCTCCACTAGTTATGAGTTATAAGACAAATATAGGTATGGATAAGAATGAAGCAAAAGATACTTATAAGAAAATAATAGAAATTCAAGAACCACATGTAGAAATACTTTGTTGTGAGACAGTTTGTTCAATTGAAGAAGCTCATATAGCAACTGAAACTGCTTTAACTACTGATAAAAAAGTTTGGTTGAGTTTCTGTGTCAAGGAAGAAGACGGAACCTTATTACGATCTGGAGAGAGTTTAGAAGATGCTTTAAGAGAATTTAATAATTCAAAAATTGATTCCTTTTTAATAAATTGTGCTCCACCTGAAGCTATTCATTCTTCAATTAATGTTATGAAAAATTTTTCCAAGCCATATGGTGCTTTACCTAATGCTTTTGTAACAGTAAATGACCTAGACATTCACAATGATGTATCAATTCTTAAAAAAAGATCTGATTTAAACATTAATAAATTTACAGGTGAAATATTGAGTTACATTAAAAATAATGCTTCTATAATTGGAGGATGTTGTGAGGTAGGTCCAAAATATATAGAAGTGCTAAAAAACGAAATTTTTAAAATTAGATCAAGTTTTTGGAGTTAATAAAGAATGAAATTTAATGGAACTCAGAATTATATTTCAACTGAAGATTTGAACGTTGCAGTAAATGCAGCAATTTCACTTGAAAAACCATTATTAATTAAAGGTGAGCCAGGAACTGGAAAAACAGAATTGGCTAGACAAGTATCGGACAGCTTAGGATTAGGTATTATTGAATGGAATATAAAATCCACAACAAAAGCTCAGCAAGGATTATATGAATATGATGCTGTTAGTCGTCTCAGAGATAGCCAACTAGGCGATAAAAAGATAGAAAATATTGGAAATTACATAAAGAAAGGTAAGATTTGGAATGCTTTTGAATCTAAAGAAAGATCAGTACTATTAATTGATGAGATTGATAAAGCAGACATAGAATTTCCAAATGATCTCCTTCAAGAGTTAGATAAAATGGAATTTTTTGTTTATGAAACTAATGAAATTGTTAATGCAAAAAAAAGACCCATAGTAATAATAACATCTAATAATGAAAAAGAACTTCCAGAGGCATTCTTAAGACGATGTTTTTTTCACTACATTCAATTTCCTCAAATTGACACTTTAAAAAAGATTGTTCAAGTACACTTTCCTGAAATAAAAAAATCATTACTAGAAGCAGCACTAAATAGATTTTTTGAAGTTAGAGAAATTCCTGGATTAAAGAAAAAACCATCAACTTCAGAGGCCTTAGATTGGATTAAACTTTTATTACTTGAAGATATTAATCCAATAGATTTAAAAAGTGATGGAAAGGACTTGTTGCCTAAGTTACATGGCGCTCTTATTAAAAATGAACAAGATATTCATTTGTTTGAGAGGTTAGCTTTTATGGCAAGAGGAAATAGATAAGAGAATGTTTCTAAATTTCTTTTTCAAACTAAAAGATGCCAGAATTCCAGTTACATTAAATGAATTTTTTACATTTTTAGATTCAATTAAATTAGACTTTATTCAATTTAACACTGAAAATTTTTATTACATGGCTAGAGCAAGTCTAGTCAAAGACGAAAGATTAATAGATCGATTTGATGTTGTATTTGGTGAATATTTTAAAGGTATTGAAACCTTAAAATTAGAAGACGTACTTGAACATTTAAAAGTCCCAAAAGAATGGCTTCAAAAAATGTTGGACAAGCATTTTACTAAAGAAGAAATTGAGGAGATAAAATCTTTAGGTAGTTTTGATGAACTAATGAAAACACTTGAACAAAGACTAAAAGAACAAAAAAAACGTCATCAAGGTGGTAATAAATGGATAGGTACAGCTGGTAAATCACCCTTTGGAGCTTATGGATACAATCCAGAAGGAATTAGAATTGGACAACATGCAAGAGGGCAGGGAAAGGCTGTTAAAGTATGGGACAAAAGAGTATTTCGAGATTTTGATGATACAAGAGAATTAGATACACGAGGAATGCAAGTTGCATTAAAAAGATTAAGGCAATGGGCGAGAACTGGTATTGATGAAGAGTTAGATATAGACAATACAATATCACATACTGCAAAAAATGGTTATTTAGACATAAAAACCAGAAAAGAAAGAGAAAATGCAATTAAAATATTACTTTTTCTTGATGTAGGCGGTTCTATGGATGACTACATCAAACAAGTAGAAAATTTATTTTCGGCTGCAAAAAATGTTTTCAAAAACCTTAACTTTTTTTACTTTCATAACTGTCTATATGAAGGTGTTTGGAAAAGTAACGTAAGACGATGGAAAGAACAATTTTCTACAACAGAAATTTTCAGGACATATGGAAAAGAATACAAATGTATCTTCGTTGGTGATGCTTCAATGAGTCCATATGAAATTTTAGCTGAGGGTGGTGGTAATGAACATTTTAATCAAGAAACAGGACAAGTTTGGTTAGAAAGAGCTATTGCCCAGTGGCCATCAAATGTTTGGATTAATCCAACAAAACAGGAGCATTGGAATTATTCTCAGTCTACACATATTATTAAAGAAATATTTTCAAATAGAATGGTACCCCTAAGCATAAAAGGAATAGAAGAAGCAACTAAAATTTTATCCAAAACTAATTAAAATAAATAGGTCATTTAATAAATGAAAGAAAAAAAAATTGGCGGTCAGTATTCAACTCCAATTATTCTTCCTGAACAGAAAGTTTTAAAAGAATGGTTGGATTATAATGGCCATATGAATGTTGCTTACTATACACTAGCATTTGATAAATCCTTAGATATATTCTTAGAAGATTTTCTTGGAATAGGAGAAACTCATGCTTATGAAAAATCCCAGGGTCCGTTTGTTGTTCAAGCTCATTATCATTATTTAAGTGAGATGAAATTAAATGAGAAATTTAACGTACGCTTATTTGTAGTTGATTGCGATAAAAAAAAGATGCACTTATGTTTAGAAATTTTTTCACAGCTTCAAGAAAAAGTAATTGCAGTTGTTGAACAAGTTTTAATAAATGTAAACTTAAATCTACGTAAGTCTGAACAATATCCATCATGGGCTTTTGAAAAACTTCTCAAATTAAAAAATGCTCATAAAAATGCCTCACTACCATCTGCTTTTGGGAAATCCATAGGATTAAAAAAGTAGAAAAAATGACATTAAAATTAATTTTGACATTTTTTTGCTGGATGGCTGTTTTGCCAATAATTTACGGTGCAAATTTTGGAGAAAAATATATTTTTTTTATAATTTTCACTTATTTTTTATTATTGTCTTGGATGTTTATATTTTCAAAAACTACTACTAAGATAATTATCACCTTATTATTTTTATTTACTTTTTTAATTTTAGACAATTTTCCATCAAAAGAAAATTTTCTTAAAGCTGGAAATTTTTTTATTATTTTTTCTGCTTTCCTTCCAAGTTTATGGCTTCTAAGGGCTACAGCTATCACAATGCCATCAGTTCAAAACACTCAATCACTTCTATCAAAATTAAGTGCAAAAAAAATACTTTCAGGGCTTCAAGTTACATCTCATTTTCTTGGAAGTGTAATTAACATTGGTTCTTTCCCGCTGTTGTCGTCTGTACTACCTAAAAATTCAAAAATTAGTTTAAGACAGTCTGCTGGTGAAGCGTCAATTCGTGGAATGAATACTGCGGTTTTATGGTCACCTTTTTTTGTTAGTTTTGCTGTTGGACAAATTTATCTTCCTGAAATGTCAGCATGGATGGGGATTGGATTTGGAATCATTATAGCAACTCTTTTTAATCTTATAACAATAAAATTAATTATTGGAAAATTAACAATAAATTATCTTTTGGATTCTTTATCATGTATTAAACCAATATTTTCAAGATTACTTATTTTAGCAATATCTGTATTATTTGTTGGTCAAATTTTTAACAAAACTGCTTTGAATGCCATAATAATTGTAGTACCAATTTTAGTGTTCATCCAAATATTGAGACGACCAGAAACATCAAACTTCATTTTAAAAAATTTAAAAAATTTGATACAAAATTCTGGAGATGAAATGTTACTAATTTCAGTATCTATGTTTTTAGGATCAATATTAACCAATTCCGTTGAAATTCAAAATTTTGTAAGTAGTAATGTAAGCGATTATTTCCCATTTTGGATGATGATCATTTCATTACCTCTTATAGTTTGGTCTTTTAGTTTAATCGGCGTACATCCAATAATTACGTCAGCTCCGATTTTATCTATATTTGGTCCTCTATTATCTGTTTGGGAAGCAGCTTTTTTAATGCAAGCACATCTAATTGGTTGGTGTGCTGGAACAGCAATAAGTTTTACATCTCTTTCTGTCTTGACAAGTGCTGAAAATTTTAAAATATCAATATCAAAATTAGTATTTGGACCTAACTTTTTTGCTACAATTGGACTTGTTTTTTTTGGAGCAATTACCTTAATTCTATCAAATTATTTTTTGTAAAGTTTCATTTGAATTAATTTTATCTATTTTGTGTTCTTTATAAGAAACATAGCAAACACACATCATTATTATTGTGCCTCCTAATATTACAAAAGGGTCAAATTTTTCATCAAAGATGAATAAACCTACCATAGATGCCCATACAAGTTGTAAAAATAATATAGGCTGAGTTACAACCATTGGTGCTACTTTTATGGCTTTAGTCATAGTTATATGTCCAATAGTTGCTATTATTGCAGTGACAGTTAGTATTAACAAAGCTTCAATTGAAAGTGGTTCCCAACTATAAATTGCTGACGGAATTAAAAATATTGTTGTAAAAATAGAGAGCATTGCAACAATTTCAGAAGAGGTTCTTTCCTTCGATACAACTTTAGCAATTAGATATGATATAGTGAAAACTACAGTTGCCAATAACATACTTATTTGACCACTTTCAACTATCTTAAAACCTGGTCTTAAAATTATAAGAGCGCCAATAAAAGATATTATTATTGCGAATAACCTGTGTTTATGTAAAGTTTCTTTTAGAATAAAACATGCTCCAAAGGACACAAAAATATATGTTAGAAAACCAATTGCTGTCACCTCTGCAACGGGCATAACAGACATAGCATAAAACCATAAAGTAACACCAATAGAGTGAACAAATCCTCTTAAAATAAATTTTTTCATCAAAGGTTTATGAGGTCTGAACTTTGTTAATGAAATCAATGAAGGAATTAATAGAATTGTCCCTATTGCATATCTTAAGAAAGCAGCTTGCGGAGCAGGTACTTCTCCCTCTAAATATCTTACTGTAGCAGTAACGCCAACAAATAAAATTGTAGTGATTACCATCCACAAAATACCAACTAAAGATTGATTCAAATTGAAATCCTTTATTTTATTTATCATGTTAATTAAATAATTTAGTTAAGTCTAACTAATTGTTTTAAAATTACATTCCTTGGTAATTAGGACCACCTCCACCTTGAGGTGTTACCCAATTAATATTTTGAGTTGGGTCTTTGATATCACATGTTTTACAGTGGACACAATTTTGTGCGTTGATTTGTAGTTTTGGTTTATTATCACTTAAAACAATTTCATATACGCCTGCTGGACAATATCTTGTCTCTGGATTGTCATATAATTCAAAATTAGTATTTATAGGTACTTTCTCGTCTTTTAATTGCAAATGGCAAGGTTGATTTTCTTCATGATTTGTACCTGAAAAAGAAACATTTGTAAGTCTATCAAAGCTTATTACATTATCAGGTTTTGGATAATTTATTTCCTTGTAATCATGTTTGTTCCCAAGACTTTCGTGATCAGTTCCATGGTGATCGATTGTCCAAGGTGCATTTCCACGAAAAATATAAGTATCAATAGCACTATAAAATATTGCTTTCCAGAAACCCCATTTAAAAGAAGGTCTAATATTTCTTACTTTGTATAATTCTTTCCATAACCAACTTTTCTTAATAGAGCTTTCGTACTCTGATATTTCATCATTTTTATCTATGTTTTCAAAGATTGATTCTGCTGCAATCATGCCTGATTTCATTGCGAGATGGGTTCCTTTAATTTTTGGTACGTTAAGAAAACCAGCTTCACATCCTGATAAAATTCCACCAGGAAAAGTAAGTTTTGGTAAAGACTGAACCCCGCCTTCATTTAACGCTCTTGCACCGTAATTAATCCTTCTTCCACCCTCAAGTAGTTTCTTTATTGCTGGATGATGTTTGAAACGTTGAAATTCAAGATAGGGAGATAAATAAGGATTTTTATAGTCTAAACCTATTACGAAGCCTATAGATACTTTATTATTATCCAAATGATATAAAAAAGATCCACCGTATGTATCACTATCTAGTGGCCATCCTGTAGTGTGCATAATACTTCCTGGTTTACTGTTTTCAGGAGTCACTTCCCATAATTCTTTTATTCCAATACCGTAAGTTTGTGGAGAGTTTTCTGAATTAAGATTAAATTTTTCCATTAAAATTTTTCCTAAATGCCCTCTGCAACCCTCAGAAAATATTGTTTGTTTTGCTCGTAATTCTATACCTCTTTCAAAGTTAGGTCCCTCAGAACCATCCTTTAATCTTCCCATATCGCAAGTTGCTACACCCAAAACTTTATTATTTTTATCAAAAAGTACTTCTGATGCGGCAAAACCTGGATAAATTTCTACTTCAAGTTCTTCTGCCTGTTGAGCTAACCATTTAGTAAAATCGCTTAAACTAATAATGTAGTTACCTTTATTATGCATTTGCGGAGGGGTAGGTAGTTGATATGATTTAGTCTCTGTAAGGTACAAAAATTTATCATCTTTTGCTTCAGTTTTTAATGGACTATTTTTTGCTTTCCAATCTGGTATAAGTTCGTCTAACGCCTTAGTTTCAACCACTGCACCAGATACAATGTGTGCCCCAACCTCTGATCCTTTTTCAATCACACAAACTGATAGCTCCTTATTAGCTTCTTTAGTCAGTTGTTTTAATTTTATAGCAGCACTTAGTCCAGAAGGCCCAGCTCCTACAATAACAACGTCATATTCCATTATCTCTCTATTAGTCATTTATTTGCCTTAAATATTGTTTGAAAAATCATATTGTTACTGATAATTATATAAATTATTTTATATTATGTATTTAATGATTATTATATAAATTAAAAGGTTTAAAAATGAATCCTGATGTTGGCATTATATTATTAATTCTTTATCCAATCGTACTCGTTGGTGCAATCATTTGGTTTGGGAAACACTCTGTATCTCCTGATTGATAGTTTGATTATATTTTATTTCAATAGACCTACAAGTTGCTTCAAAGGGCATTGTTATACACTTGTGTCTATTTTTAATTTTTCTGATAGGTTCAAAAACCTCCATTTCAATTGGCAATTGATCTGAGAAACTTTTTTCGGTATTTTCAAGCCAACTTAAAAATTCATCTAAAAATTTTTCATCTGGAACATCTTTATTTTTAAATAATTCAACAACTAATCCAGCTGAAGCCTCACATAGTGCACATCCTCTTACAACTGCTGAAATATCAATTATTTTAGTTTCAACTAATTTTAGTCGAACTTTTACTTCATCCCCACACATAGGGTTACGCATTTCAAAAGATCGGTTAAAGTCTTTTAAAGCAATAACTTTTTTATTTTCCGCAGCAAGGCTTAATATTTTTTCTTGATAAATTGATAGAGTGTTCAATTATTGATTAACCATTAATAAAACTACACTTGCTAAGGCTATTGCATAAAATACATACAATAAAATATGAGTGTTCTCGTATACATTCTCTTCAGGAACTCCGTCGGGTAAATCTTTTTTATTTTTCTTCATTTTTTCCTCAATATTCTAAAGAAGACTTTTTAATTTAACTATCTTACAATTTATAAATAAATTTTCCATACAAAGATGAAAATTAATATAATTATAAAAAGTTGTACAACTATTAAAGTATCTTGACCAACTTCTCTATCAAAAACTTTGTTTTTTATCATTGTATTAGCAAAGAACTTTCTAATATACATAAACATAAATACAATTAATTGTTCAATTTTTTTATTGATATTATTAATAAGATTTAAAAGAGGTAATAAAACCCCTGGTATCATTTTTCTATAAATCCAATCGCTATTTAAAACAGTTGAGTTTAACTCTGGAGGATAGATTTTGAAATGCCATAAACATATAAATGCAAATGCAGCAAATGTTAAAAGCTGCAACTGTCCAACAACGTGGCTAAAGTCATATGGCTGATATTGAATTTGATAGGGTAGAATTTGATAGAAATAAGAAGGAAAAACTCCAATAAATATACAAAGAGTAGATGCCATAATCATTGCAATTATCATATTTAATGGAGCTTCTTTTGTTTTAATACCACTTTCATGAGCAAAAAAAGCAAAAAATGGGATTTTAATTCCAGAATGATGAAGTACGCCAGCAGATGCAAATAAAAGCATAAAGTAGACAAAAACTAGTCCTTCTTTGCCAAGTGCTGACATTATGAGTGATTTTGCAACAAACCCGCTAAATAAAGGAAAAGCTGATATGGAGATAGCGCCAATAATAGTGCATATCGCAGTAATCGGCATAAATTTAAATAGCCCTCCTAATTCAGAAGCTTTACATGTTCCTACTCTATAAAGAACTGCTCCCATTCCCATGAATAGTAAACCTTTGTAAAGAATATGAGCAAAGGCATGAGCTACAGCTCCATTAATAGCTAATTCAGTACCAATTCCAATCGCAACTATCATAAAGCCAAGTTGGTTATTAAGGCTGTATGTTAAAACTCTTCGTAGATCATTTTCAATAACTGCAAAGAAGATAGGATAAAAAGTCATAATTGCACCAATTATGATAAGTATTTCAGTACCCGCAAAAGATTTGGCAAAACAAAAAATAGCTAATTTAGTTGTAAATGTTGAAAGAGCAACTGTACCTATCTCTGAGGCTTCTGGATAAGAATCCTGTAACCAGCCATTTAATAGTGGAAAAGCTGCTTTTATTCCAAAAGCTATGAAAATTAATTGTCCATAAAGGGAATTAATATCAAAATTTCTAAATTCAGCACTACCATTTTCAGACATTAATAAAATTGCTCCTGCTAATAAAAACATGCCAGAACCAACTTGAATTAAAATGTATCTAAATGCTGATTTATAAGATCTTTCAGTTTTACTTGCTAAAATAAGAAAAACTGAAGTAAATGCTGTAGCTTCCCACCAAATAAATAATGTGAATAAGTCTCCAGCATGAACTGCTGCAATTGCTGCTCCACTGTAACTCATAATTGCTACATGCTGATTCCAGTGTTTTTCATGAGCGCCATAAATGACATTTAATATAGCTGCGATGTGAAATATTATTGCAAAGGGTAAGGTTAAGGAATCTGATTGAAATATTATGAATTCAATATCCATTACATCAATTTTAGAGTGTATACCAAAACCTAATGTTAATGCGTAGGCTGATACTAGGATTAGAACCATCATATATATCTGTCTAATAATATGAGGTAAAAATGGGATTAATAATGCCCCAATCATCATTATTAAACCTGGAGGAAAGCTACTTATCATAATAATCCTCATCTTTCATAAGGAATGATCGTAAACTAACACCAATTTTAAAAATAACTATGCATGACACATATCCAAAAAAGGCTGGAAAGAATAAAACATCTTCTATGGATGTTTCTCCATGCCTATGTCCAATTAATTCTAAAATTAGAAAAATTATACAGAGAAAAAGCACTGAGGTATTTATTTTACCAAATTTTTCAATTAAATACTTCATATCCTACTCACAATCATAGAAGTTAGATTTTGAAATGTTTCTATAAAAAAGAATAATAAAATAGTTAAAAAAGAAGTTATTAAAGTTGGGATTAAAATAAGTTTTGGTATTTTTATATTAATTTCTCTTTCTTTTTTAAAAAAGAATGCTCTAGCAGGGATTTCCATCAAATAAAATGCATTAAGTATAGTAGATATGCAAAAAACACCAATAACTACTACATAACCGCTGTCTGCTGCACCTAACATTAGAAAGAATTTACTCCAAGAACCTACCATAGGAGGGACTCCAATTATTGAGAGTGAACCAACAAAAAAAGCAAGAAAAATTAGTGGCGCGCTTATGCCATGACCATTCAAATCTGAAATTTTTGTAATTTTTGCTCCAACATACAAAGCTCCTGCTACAAAAAATAAAGTAATTTTACCAGCAGCGTGTGTAATTATGTGTAAAGCTGCGCCTTGTGTTGCCATTGAAGTAGCCAATGCTCCTCCTAACGTTATATAAGAAAGTTGACTAATAGTTGAATATGCCAGTCTTGCTTTTAAATCATCTTTGTAAATGGCTATTATACTTGTTGCTAGAAGAGTAAAAGATGCTAACCAGATTAGCCATTCTGACGCACCTGTTTTGGCTAAAAAATCTATTCCAAAAACATTTGTCAGCACTATTAACATTGTAAACACACCCGCTTTTACAACTGCTACAGCATGCAAAAGGGCGGATACAGGTGTTGGTGCAACCATAGCAGCAGGTAGCCACTTATGAATTGGCATTAGTGCTGCCTTTCCAATTCCAAAAACAAACATTGCTAATAATAGTGGTGCATAGGTTGCATCTAATTTTCCTTCTAAAACACCATTTTGGGACATTTCTAGAGAACCTGTAGCAACCCAAACCCAAATGATTGCTGGAAGAAGTAATATAACAGAAGATCCAACTAATATGGACATATATAATCGACCAGCTTTTTGAGCCATATCATGTTGATTATGAGTAACTAGAGGATATGTTGAAAATGTAAGAACTTCGTAAAAGATAAATAATGTTAATAAATCACTAGCATAAGCAATACATAAAGCGGCATGAACAGCCATTGCATAAAATGCATAAAATCTTGTTTGATTTTTTTCTTTATTTCCCCTCATGTAGCCAATTGAATAGATAGCTGCAAAAATCCACAGAAATGATGCAACCAGTCCAAAAACAGCACCTAAGGGTGTGACTTCAAAACCAATTGATACTCCTTCAGCAATGTTAACAATTTCTAAAGTGGTATTTTGATTATTGAGTGCTGAGCTCATAATATTTAATGCACCCCAAGAACTAATCATACCGCCAATTGGTCCCAAGAAATCTCTTAAAATTGTATTTTTTGAAGTGAATGGAGTTAAAACACAAACGATTAGAGGTGATAAAATTGTGATTAATATAAAATTTTCAATTGTTATCATTTTGGATCCCCAATTAATTTATCAGCTGCTTCAAAACTTCCGTTTACAACTAGTGATGCATCTAGACCAAAATAAATATTTAGAAAAGTTATAATAATAAGTGATATATAAATTGCTGGGTTTTCTTTTTTTACAATATTTTTTCCCTCACGCATCCACATAACTTCTATTATTTTCCACAAATAAACGACTGATAATGCTGAACTAATCAATATGAGTATTGCTAACCATATGCCATCTGAGCTGATAGATGCTTTAATTAAATATAATTTTGAAATAAATCCAGCTGTAAGTGGCAGGCCTGCTAGGCTTAATGAACAAAGGACAAAACAAAAAAAAGTGATAGGCATTTCCCTACCAAGACCAGATAAATTATTTATAGTGATTCTTTTTTTAATGTAGAAACCAATTGAAGTAATAGCTATGAACAAACCACCTTTAATAATCGCATGATTGAACATATGTATAAAACCAGCTGCTATACTCGCTTTTGTTCCAATAGCAAAAGCTAGAGTTATATATCCTATTTGAGCAATTGAAGAATGAGCTAGTAACCTTTTAATATCTTTCTCATAAATGGCCATAATTGTGCCAGCAAACATAGCTGATAGTGAAAGTGGAAGTATAACAAACAATAAAGTGTTATTTATTAAATTTTCTGAATTTTCAAAAATAGAAAATAATATGCGAGCTAGTATATACAAAGAAGCTTTTGTTGCTGTTGCAGCTAGTAATACAGATACTGCAGATGGAGCATAAGCATATGCTCTTGGTAACCAAATATGTAATGGGAAAACAGCTGCTTTAACCATAATCCCAACTATCATAAAACCAAAACCTGCGATTAATGCTCTGTTATTATTTTGATCAGCAATTCTGTTTGTTAGGTCTGCCATATTTAAAGTGCCAGTTACGCCGTATAATAATCCCACACCTATTACATATAACGTTGCCCCAACTGCGCCTATGATAAGGTAATTATAAGCAGCAACCAAAGCTTGTTTATCTTGATGAGCGCCCATTGCTACAAGAGCAACAGAGGCTAAAGATGATATTTCTAAAAAAACAAAGAGGTTGAATGCATCGCCTGTTGTTACAAGACCCAGTAAGCCTGCTATAGCTAAAAGCCATAAACTATAAACTTTAGATATTGATTTCTTTTCTATTTCCTCAGGCATTATCTTATAAGCAAAGATGGTTGCTAAAAAACTTATACCTGAGATTATTATAATTGGAATTATTGCTACCTTATCGATAATATATTCTATTCCTATTGGCGGCATCCATTTGCCTAAAGCATAAGAAATATGAGAATGTATTTGAATTTCTTGATATAATAAAATCGAAAATAAAAATGTTAAAAAAGTACTTAAAGTTGTTAAAGCCCATGAAAAAAATATATTAGGAATCAGCACAACAAATAAAGACATCATCAATGGACATAAAACTACAATAATTGGAAGATTTTTTATTAAAATGTCTATCATTTCTTAAACTTCAAATCGAAATTTTTGCCAGTTTCAATATCATCGTGATAATCTACAAGATCTTGTGCAGATACATCATCTTCTTCAATACTGCCGTATTCTGAGTTAATTCTTAACACTAAAGATAATCCCAAAGCTGTTGTTGCCACCCCAACAACAATAGCTGTAAGTATCAATACGTGAGGAAGAGGATTTGAATAAATAGTGTCAATAGAATCATTTAAAATTGGAGGTGTGCCTCCTTTGATTTTTCCAAAAGTTATATAGAGTAGAAATACAGATGTTTGAAAGATAGCTAATCCAACAATTTTTTTTAAAAAATTTTTTCTCCCTATTACTAGAAACAAACCAATCATCATTAGACAAAAAACTATCCAGTAATTCCAAATGCCAATTGTTGAAGAAATCATTTTATTTCTCTTTTACTTTATCGTAACTAGCAAAAGCGTTAAAAAGTGCAATCATTACGTTTGAAACTGTTAAGCCAACACCAAATTCAACTAAAAGTATTCCAATGTGCTGACCTGATTGTGGAGAAGAACCAAGTATATTGTACGCTAAAAACTCATCTCCTAATATCATTGAAACAATGCCAACACCACCATAGACTATTCCGCCTAAAGCCAGTAATATCAAATTAATGTTTGTTGGAAACAGTTTTTTGCCTGCCTCAATACCAAATACAAGAGAATATAGGATAAATGCACTAGCTACAATTACTCCAGCTTGGAAGCCTCCTCCAGGACCAAAATCTCCATGAAATTGTACATAAAGTCCAAAAAGTATGATAGGTGCAAAAAGTATTTTAGTAGAAATTCTCAAAATCGGATTATTATGCATTTTTTCTAATTTTTTGTTTGGGTTGGGATTTATTCTTTTTAGTAGTGTTTTTCTTCTCTAGAAGGGCAAGCACAGCTACTCCTGCAGTAAAAACAACTATTGTTTCACCAAAAGTATCGTAACCCCTATAACTTGCCAATACTGAAGTAACTATATTTGGAATACCAATATCTTCTTTAGATCCTTTAATATATTCAGGTGCAATATGTTGGTGTATTGGAGCTGTTAATTGACCAATTTCAGGTAAATCAAAACTACACCAGATTAATATTCCTCCTAGGATTATACAAGAAAGTGCCGGAATAAATTCACTACTAATGCTATCTTCCTCTTTTTTAGGCAAATAGGCCATTGCTGCTAAAAATAGTATAGTAGAGATTCCTGCGCCAACTGATGCTTCAGTAAAAGCAACATCAACTGCATCTAATGTTATAAACATTAATGCCGCTACAAGAGAATAAGCACTTGTCAAAATTACAGTAAATATAACAGTTCTAGTTTTAATTAGAGCTATTGCTATACTGAGCATAATTGTAACTAAAAAAGCATTTATTAATAGTTCAGAAATCATAAAATTTTTCCAATCTTTTTCCCTACTGGAAGTATATTTTTTTGCCTTGCTAAATTTGCAGTTACATGACTTGTTACAGGACTAGTAAAAAAAATGAACACACCAATTAATATCAACTTAACGGTAATTAATGACCAACCAGTTTGAAAAACCATCCCTAAAATAAAAAACGCGGTACCGCCAGTATCAATCATACCAGCGGCATGAATTCTTGAAAATACATCTGGTAGCTTAATAAGTCCACAAGCGCCAATTATAATAGACAGAGAACCGATAAAAAAACAAATGCCTGTGAAAATATCTAATATCAATTCCACTTTTATGTATCTCCTCCCAAGGAGCCAGTGCTAAAAAGTTTTAAAACAGCTACTGTTCCAATAAAATTAATCAATGCATAGACAATTGCAATATCTAAAAATTCTGGTCTACTTGAATAGAAACCATGAAGAGAAATCCCAATAACTATAACAGTGCCTAGACTATTAACTGCTAAAATTCTATCAAATGTTGTTTTGCCTAAAATAATTCTTACTAAAATTAGAATTCCTGTAATTGCACAGGCAATTAGAGCAGCTAAAAACATTATTTCTTACCCTCTAACCAAGTTACTTTGTTGTCCATCTCGTTTGTTCGAACATCATTTCCAAAATCAGAATTTAATGCATGTACCTCAAAAACATCCTTCTGCATTTTTGTTGTAACTGTTCCTGGTGTAAGTGTTATCGAGTTGGCGTATGTAACTTTTGCAACATCGGTAACTTGAGATGCTTTGACAGTAAAAGTTTCAGGCTCAACTTTTCCGTTTATAATTACTTTTGCAGTGCTTAAATTTGATTTCAATATTTCCTTAAACAACCATATTAAATAATTCAAAAGTCTTGGTATAAAAAATATTGGCAGACCTTCATCATCAATAAGCTTACCACGTTTAGCAACATAAACGCAAAATGCACACGAAAATATACCTAGACTTATTATAAGGATACTATAGTGACCTGACATTAATAACCATAAAGTAAGTAGTATTAAAAAAAGGATTAATGACTTCATTAATTTAAACCTTAACTAAATTATTATTATTTTTTAACTAATGTTAGGTTTTATTTCAATAATAGTTTTAATAGTTTTATGGTTTTGCAAAAGTTTCTACTTTTGTAATTTTTTTAATAATTCCCTTTTTTTTAAGGAAATTACTAAAATTTAAATAAGTTTTTAGATCATGTGCTTGTGGTCTTAGAGCAAACCTAGATATAGTATCTTTATAAGCTCTTTTATTTAATTCATCATCTAAACCTTTTTTGTAAGAAGAAAAGTCTTTCCATGTAGAAACAGGGTCATTAATGATTATTAAAGTAGCTTTCTGGATTGCACTAAAAAATTTATCGAAAAGTGGGTTGTTTTTATTTTTTTCATTCGCAATGTATATAAGTTCTTCATAAGTAGGTACGCCATGCTCTTCGGGATAGAAGGCTCTACCTGGATGATTAACAATGTCCATTTGATTGAGCTCAAAATTCCTAAAAGCTCCAATTACTGCGTCAACCTTCTTTGCAATTAATGAGGGTGATAATGAAAAGTTAATGTTCACTAAATCTACATCAGACAAATTAAGGTTATATTTTTGAAGCATTCCAGATAGTAGAGCTTCTTCAAATCCACCAACTGAAAATCCAATTTTTTTTCCTTTCAGATCTGAAATTGTTCTAATAGGCCCGTCTTTTAATACAACTAGGGAATTTAAAGGAACACTTACCAATGTTCCTACTCTTACAACCGGCAACCCCTGATCAACTTGAATATGTAATTGTGGTTGATATGATATTGCTAAGTCTAGTTTACCAGCTGCAACTAATTTTGGAGGATCATTTGGATCAGCAGGCTCAATCATTTCAACGTCAAGGTTAAGATCTTCAAAAAAATTTCTTTTTTTAGCTATTATTATAGGAGCATGATCAGGGTTTATAAACCAATCAAGTCCTATGGTTAATTTTTCGGATGAAGCATTGACATTACTAGTGAAAGTTAATAGCAATATACTTGTAAGTATTTTTAAAATTATTTTCATTTGCGTCTCCCTCCGCTGGTTTTAACCAGATCAGGTTATAAGGGTTAATTTCTCAGCAAGACTAATGTCACGCACCCCTGGCAATTATTTTTATTACAAATAATATAGAAAAAATCAATTATAATTTATTTCCACCATACGTATCTACTTAGAACGTAATCTGTAATTTTATAGATAGTAATAGTCATAAAAATGAGAATTAATAGAGCGGCAAACATGTTATCAGTTTGCAATCTTGCATTACTGTATATCATAAACGACCCAAGTCCAGTGCTTCCCCCAATCCATTCTCCAACAACTGCTCCAATTGGAGCAAAACAAGCAGCAATTCTTAGCCCAGAACATAATCCAGGTAAAGAAGAGGGAATTTTGATTTTCCAAAACAATTGAATTTTAGAGAGGTTTAATGTTTTCCCGGCGTCAATTAGTTCTTGAGGAACTTTATTTAAGGCATCTGTAAAATTAGATGTGATTGGAAAAAAAACTATCAAAACGCCTATTACTATTTTACTAATCATTCCGTATCCAAGCCACAAAATTAACAATGGAGCTAGAGCAAAAACTGGAATTGCTTGGCTGGCAAGTAATATTGGCATTATCCATCTTTTTAATGTAACGGAAGAAGAAATTATCAAAGCTGTTGATATTCCAATTAGAGAGCCAATTGCTATAGACGCCAAAATTTCAATAAGTGTGTAGGATGCATGAATAATGAGTTCATCCCAGTTAACGTAAATTGATATAAATATTTTTGATGGAGGAGGGAGCATAAAAACAGGTAGCTGAAAAAATAAACAGCTTATTTCCCATATCACAAAAATAGTTGTTGCAATTAGTATTCCTCTTATCATTGTAACCTTAGTAAGTAATATTTATATCAATTATATATATTAAATTTAAAAGAATGCAGAATTTTTTATTTACAAGTGATATTTTTAAAGGGTCTAGATATGAAAAAGGTCATCCCCTCGATATGGATAGAGTATGGCCAAGTGTAGAGCTTATAAGGCTTATGGGATGGGTAAAAGAAGATCAAATTATAAAAAATTCACCCGCGGATATCAGTGAGTTAATTAAATTTCATGATTTAGATTATGTAAAAGCATTAAAAAAGGCTGAAGAAGATCAAAATCTTCCAGATAATCTTAAGAAGAAATTTAATATTGGTATTGGAAATAATCCAATATTTAGAGAAGTTTTCTCAAGACCGGCAACTGCTGCTAAAGCCTCCATAAAAGCTGTTGAAATGATAGTAAATAAAAAGGCAAAAAAAATATTAAATATATCTGGTGGAACTCATCATGGAAGAAAGTCTCAAGCCTTCGGCTTTTGTTTTCTAAATGACTGTGTTTTAGCAATTCTAAGAGCATTAGAATTTAATTTAAAAAATATCGTTTATGTAGATTTTGATGCTCATCATTGTGACGGAGTACAAGATGTTTTTTCTGAAAATGAGAATGTGTCAATTATATCAATACATGAAAAAAATAGATGGCCTAAAACTGGTAAATTTGAGGATAATAAACTTTTCAATGTAATGAATTTCCCTGTTGATGAGGATTTTAATGATAATGAAATGGACTATATAGTATCTAACGTTATTATTCCTTTTTTAAAAATCAAAAAAGCTGATCTTTTAATAATTCAAGCAGGTGCTGATATGCTAGATGGTGATCCTCAATCAAGAATTAGTTTGAGCAACAATGCGTATTGGAAGGCAGTCAGAGATGTTCAGTCTCTTAATGAAAATGTTATAATCTTGGGTGGTGGTGGCTATAATCCATATTTAACGGCAAAGGCTTGGGCTGGTAATTGGGTTTTAATAAACGATAAAGAAGAGTATTTAGATCAAGAGATGAAGCCGCAGTGTTATGATTTTCTTAAATCTCTTACTTGGCATAATAGACGAGTTAAGAACGGGATCCCCATTAAATGGATTAGTGCTTGGAGAGATGAATATAAAAATGCTGCAGTAGGTGATGAAATTTTATTTCTTGTAGATAAAATGTTAAAAATTAAAAAAATATGCTAAACCAAATCATAATTACTATGTTAGGATTTTTCCTAATAGCTTTTCCAAGTTCTTTGTTTTCTAAAATTAATAGTCCAATATTCAAACAAATTGTTTGTAGTGTTAATGTTAGTAACAAAAATGCTCAAGAGTTATCACTAGAAATTGCTGATAATGAACAAAAAAGATCTTATGGATTAATGAATAGAAAAGACATTAAATCTAATTCAGGAATGTTGTTTATTTGGAAAAATAGACAAATTCGGAATTTCTGGATGAAAAATACACATTTTAATTTAGATTTATTTTTTTTGAATAACCAAGGTGAAATAATTGAGATTTATAAAAATGCTAAAGCATTTGATGAAACTAACATTAAAAGTCAAAATGAAGTAAAATTCGTGGTCGAATTAAAATCTGGAGAGTATCCACTCCTAATAGGAGATAAATTTAACTGTCCATTTAAAGAATTATTTAAATAAATTGAATTTCTTTAAAGTAAAGCTTGATTTTGACGATTTCTAAAGTATAAATCGAATTGTTCGGGGCGTAGCGCAGCCTGGTAGCGCATCTGGTTTGGGACCAGAGGGTCGGGAGTTCGAATCTCTCCGCCCCGACCAAATTTTATTATTTATCTTCGATTTTTAGGCCATTATAGGTTTTTGGTCACCAACTAAGGTAACTCTATGCATAATCCTTTTAATAGTATTGTTATCAAAAGGTTCAACGGAATGCATTGTGCATCTATTATCCCACATCACAATGTCATTATTATTCCAAATATGTTTGTAAACATATTTAGATTGAATTGAATGTTCTATTAAGAAATCTAGCAATTCTCTTCCTACATTATCATCATAATCAACAATTTTTACCATTGTATGTGGCGACAAAAAGAGACTAGGTTTTTTAGTTAAAGGATGTTTTCTTACTAAAGGATGAATAACTGGATCGAGTTTATCATAATTCCCTTTGTTTTTTCTTTTACTAAGTTCTTCAGATAAACTTAATATGAAGTCGTGATCGTGTACTACTGTTAAGTTTTTTATTTTCTGTTTCATCGACTCTTCTAGGTCATCATAAGCTTTATACATATTTGCAAATAGAGTGTTTCCTCCCTTATTTGTGGTAGAAATACCATGAAGAATTGACCCATTACTTGGTATTTTTCGAAATGAACTATCAGTATGCCAAAGCCAGGATTGTTTCAAATATTGCCAAGAGGTTTCTTTGTTAGGAATAATATTACCCTTTTCATCAACATTTGAGACTCTATAAATTTCAGGATTTTTTGATGATCTATGAGATAAAGAAGGGTGAACTTCTAGTTCACCAAATCTTTTCCCAAATTCAATATGATCTTCATCAGAAATATTTTGATTAGGAAATTCAATTACTAAATATTCAAGCCATAATTTTTTTATATTTTGAAAAGTATCGTTATCTATATTTGAGAGATCAACCCCTTCAATTGAAATGCCTATATTCTCATGCAATTTTTTTACATTCAAAATAAGATCCCCTTTGATGTGTTATTAAAATATCTTATTTCAATTTAATTAGTAGATCAGCAGTACGTCTCTGGTTTGCTACAACACGTTCCCGATCTGCTTGTATGCGTTCACGTCGTTTAGCAATGTCATCACCAAGTTCTAAGATGCCTTTTGTATCGTTCTCGACACGATTTACCAAATCATTAGCGTCCTTCTCTGCTATATTTGCTCTTTCTAGCAGTTTGTCTAATCGCTCGGTATTAGATTTTACAAATTGTGCATTTGCATTTGAAGTTGCCTTTCTCATTTGTTTCGCAATAGATCCATCAGCCCAGTCAGCATTTTCAGAAATCATAGTATCACCTTGTTCAACCACTGACTCATTTGCTTCAGTAATCAAACTGTTAACTGACTGCAACATCTGATTTACTTCAATCATTTTTGTAGCAATGTCACGTAGAGTATCATTGAGGTCAGTACGGTTTTCAAGTTGTTCAATCCTAACTTGATTTGACATTCTAACCTTGAAATTATTTTGAACATCAGATGAGGGTTCTAGTGCTTCAAGCATTGCCATTCGACAGCCATACAGATCATTGACATTGTCAATTGCTATTGATCGGTTGCCCATAAAAGCAGAAGTAAAATTTCTTTGTAGTAACGAACGGTTTTCCTCAATATCAGCCAGTAAAAGCATGAGTTCAGCGTATGTCGTAGACACTTCTGCATCCAGCTCAAAAATCCTACGTCTGTTCTTACGAATATTCGTTTTATTTTCAGATATTAAATCAGTTTTTTTTGCCATGGTTTCACCTATTATTCTGTAATTTCCTCTAACTCTGTGTGATCATCATCCTGGAGTTCATGTTTAGTGGATTTCTTTAGTTTGTTCATATAGATTATCCCTTTATTTGGCTCTGATAAGTCGCAGAAGCGATAAATAAAATCGAATATATTCTCAGCTTGGTCAGCTGTTACTACAACATGAAATTGTTCTACATCAAAAGAACCTGAAACACCTGAAACAGTTTTCTGCCCAATCATTGTGCCAGCCACGTTGTAAAAGTAAACTTCATTTATATTACGTTTCATTAGCTCAGGGATTAACTTGTCAGTACCACCTTCATACAATATACCTGAAATTAACCAAGTGTAATCGAGATAGTTTACCCTAGAATCTGTTTTTGTTTCAGGAAAAACCATCTTACGAACCTGCATATTTAGATAAAATGGAAGGTGGAACGTAGGTGGCAGCCTGCATCAGAGGAGTGGCGTACATGAAACCCATACCAGGCGTATCCAACTTTCCAGCTAAAAACATTCGTTCAAAAACTCTATCTACTTCATCACTTGAAACCATAACATTGACGACATCTCTTTCGGCATCTACAGCAACACCCAAAGCTCCTAATCTTTCGCGAATTCCCACACCCATTGCGCCATGCACGGTTGATCCTTGAATTCCTACCTCTAGTAAAGCGTCAGTAATGATTTCACCATAACCGTGTTGAACAACTGCAGTAATTAGTGTTGCTTCAGTTAATGTGGTAAATGAACGTTTCATTTTGTTTCTCCTTCAAGAGCAAGCTCACGAGCAACGCGTCGTTCCTCACGTTTCACTTTAAATTGTACATAAATGCCAAGTGTCAAAACTGCGACAATAGGGCAAATTGATGCTGCAGCCAAAATTCCAAATCCATCTGTTGAGCCAAGAGCATTTCCAAATCCTAGACCCATCGCAAGCACTAATGGAACAGTTACAGGCCCAGTAGTCACACCTGCAGAGTCCCAACCAACATTGACAAATTCTTCAGTCGATAAAAGAGTTAATATCAATCCAAGGGTGTAGCCAGGTATTAAAATATACATTATATGAAACCCATATATAAGCTTTAAAACACCTAGCATAATTCCAGTACCTACACCAAATGCGACAGCTATCATTAACATGGATTTTTTAAATGCACCGTTTGTTAAATTCTGCACTGTCATCCCAAGTGCATTCAGAGCAGGCTCTGCAAGAGTGGCTGAAAGACCAAGAACCCAAGCAAACAAACCCGCAATCCCGACACCTACAGTCATGCTATAAAGCGGACTTGCTGTGATTGCATCAATTGATGTAAAAGCACCTGCAATCAAACCGCCTGATTGATCTCCGAGTTTCGCTAAACCGTAGGTTAATCCGATATTAAAAATACACATACCAACGACAGCTAGTATAATTCCATAGTAGGTGATGAAGGCATTTTTCAACTTTTCTCGCAAAATTACTAATAGTACCACTGCTAAGAAAATCACCAATGGTACAATGGCTCGTACACCTAAAATTACTTCTGTCCAAGGGGTAACTTCATACCATTGTGGCTGAGAGGTTGCAGTCTGAGCGGCTAATTTTATTTCAGCTGCCTTTTCGATAATCAGTTCAGCAGGAACTGTATAAGCAGTATAAAAGCTTAGTATCAACACGCCCAGGATTGGGAACACTGATGCCAATGTCACAATACCAAACCCGGATAAAGAAGAATCTGCACCTTTACCGGCTGCTGCAGCGACACCAATACCAAGTGCAAGGACTAATGGTACTGTTACTGGACCAGTTGTAACTGCCCCACAATCCCAAGCTAAACCAACAATTTTAGTTAGTTCAGGGTCCATGAAAGCAATAATACTCAAAATTAAAGTAGGGGTAACGCTCATAAAAATCATCGGCTTTAAACTCCAGCCACGTAAGAACCTTACTGTCCCCAAAACTGCTGCTAAACCGACGCCAAGTCCAACTAGTAAAACAGTCGCACCAGAACGATCATTTAGTAGTGTAAATAAATAAGGTGCTTGTTCTGGATTGACAATTGATCCAGCTACCTGTAATGCGCCAATTGCTGGCTCGGCAAATGTTACACCTATCCCTAACAGAAATGCGATAAATAGTACGCCAGCCAATGGTAATTTACGAGGTAAAGTGTTACCAATTATCTCACCGAAAGGCATAAGCCCAAGCTTCAGGCCCTCCATAAACATCATCAAGCCAATCATAACAGCAAACAATCCGCCTGCAATTATACTCGCGTCCATAACAGGTGTTTGAAGAACTAGGTATTGGAAAAGTGCCAAATAAATTGCCAGTGGAACAACTGCACGTGCCTGATCAATAAATCGTGTAGACAGATATGGTTGCAGAATTTTAAATATATCACCACTGCCCAATTTCATTTTTGGAACAGGTTGTGGATGTTCATTACCATGACGATCAAACAATGGCTCTGGCATTAATTCTTGGTATGGAATTTTTTGACTGTCGATTGACATTGCTTGGATGTAATCACCAAATCTTATGGTTTTGCGTCGTGCCATAATTAATCCTTACAATATATTATTATGTATAAATAACTGTAATAAAGTACTAAATCAATAAATTTTATTTAAGAATGTACAAATATAAACTGTAAAACCTACAAATTTTAAATAAATGATTTTTAATTTTATCTACTTAAATCAATTAGTTACTAAAATTAGGATAGATTTTATGTTTTCCATTTAGGTTCTCTTTTTTCCAAAAAGGCTTTCAAACCTTCCTGGGCATCTGGGGTAGTTGCAGCATTACAAAAATCTTCAACTGCATTAGCAACACCTCTTCTGTAATCAAGATCATTAGTCCTTAAAAAGGCTGCTCTTCCTAAATTCATAGATATTGGTGATTTTTTTGATAAGTTTATTGCTATTTCATTAGCTTTTTCTCTAATTTCACTAGATAAAACTTTTCGACTAATTAATCCTAGCATAAGTGCTTCATCAGAGTAAAATGTCCTACCGCTAAAAAGTAAGTCAAAAGCTTTATATCTTCCGATAATTCTTGGAAGATGTGTAAAATGGATTGCAGGTAACAATCCTAAGTTTATTTCTGGATATCCAAATGAAGCTTTTTCTGAAGCAATAATCATATCACATGATATAGCTAGAGTCATGCCTCCACCTCTTGCAGCTCCGTTGATTGACGCTATTGTAGGCTTTCCCATGTTATATTGAATATCCCAAAGATCTATATAAAGGCGTTTTAAAAACTCTCTAATTTCTAATCCTGACTTATTTATTAAAAGATTTAAATCTAGACCTGCAGAAAATATCCCGTTGACGACACTTTCTAAAATAATAGCTCTTACTTCTTTATCTTCAGAGGCAATTTTAAGTTTGTCTAAAATATCATCTAAAAAATCAATGCTAAATGCATTGGAAGGATTACGTTTCAGTGTTATCCATGCAATGTGATCTATAACTTTATATTCAATTAATTTGTCCATATTGATATTTAAATTTAACTTTACCTAATTAATTGATTAAAATTTTGACATAAATGAAATTGCAAAAATAAATAACAAATAAAATTTGCGATAATTTAGTATATATAATTAACTAACATTATTTATATTTTTAATCATGCAACAATTAGATTATTTTGAAAAGATATTAAAAAACATTGTTTCTGATAAAGATTTATTAAATTTATCTTTAAAAAATTCTAGTGATAGCTTTTCTAAGCTTTGTAGAGCGTTTATTATTAAGTTTTACAATGAAAATAAAGATTTCAATGAATCTATGTCTTTATTAAATTCACTTAAGGATGAAACTTGCTTGAGGCTTTTTGATAAATTTTTTAATTCACAATCACAAAATATTACTTTTAATTATAATAGAAATTACAAAGATCACATTTGGGATATTTTTTGTCCAGAGGCTCTTGAGTGTAATAATAAACCTGAAGAAATAAAGAATAAAATATTACAAAAAAGAAAACTAACTAATCTCAAAGAGAGTAAAAATCACCTTACAAACCCAGCTAAAGAGATACTTTTTTTAAGCAATGTTTTAATCACAACACCAATTGATTATTTTTCACCAAACATACCAATTGAAATTAAAGATGAATTACAAAAATTTAAGAATGTAAGGCAAAACTATTGGTATGATCATCCAATACCTTTGGATGCGACAATTAATGAAAATGAAATAATTTATGGATTAAAAAATCTTGATGAAGCAATTGCTTACGAAGCACAAAGGAATAACCTAAAAATTTCAGATAAAATCAAACTAGTTTTATCTGTTTCCGTCACACATAATGGTCTGGAAAAAATTGCGCTAGAATACGTTAAATTAATTATTAAGAAATCTTTAAATTTAAAATTTATTGAAGTTTATCTCTTTGATGAGGATATCTGTAATAAAATTTACTCAACAATATTTCAAAAGAATGACAAATTTAACAATTTATTAGGCGTCAATGGAAATTATGGTCGTCATTACACCTTTTTAAAATACATCTTATTAATTTATAATAAAGTAATTAACTCAGATTTTAGATATAGTTTTAAGATTGATTTAGATCAAGTTTTTGATCAGAAGATGTTATTAAAAAATACTGGTTTTTCAATATTTGAAATTTTTAAAAATCAAAAATTTTGGGGAGGTACTGCAACTGATTTCGAAGGAAGAAAAGTTGATTTAGGCTTGCTGGCTGGAGCATTAGTAAATAAGAATGATATCTCCAAAGATTTGTTTACACCAGACCTTCAAAGACCAAAGATAAATAATTTTGGATCTGATTTATCATCAAAAAGAATTTTTTGTCCTGAATGGCCACAATCATTGTCAACAGAAGCAGAATTAATGTACAAATCAAACGATATCCAAAGAATACATGTAACTGGTGGCACTACAGGAATAACAGTAGAAAGTCTAAAAAAATGGGCTCCATTTACGCCTAGTTTTGTTAATAGAGCGGAAGATCAAGCTTTTGTTATTTCATCTATTAATAAAAACGAATATCTGAGTCATTGTCACGCACAAAACTTGGTCATGAGACATGATAAACATGCATTTGCTCAAAAAAGTATAGAAATGTCCAAGTTTGGAAAAGAAATAGGAAATTTAGAGAGAATATTAATATTTAGTAATTATTTTGAAGCGCATGAACTTGATTTTAAAATTTTAAAAGAACACTTCTGGCCATTTACATCAGTCTTTTCTACTAAGCATGCTGAATTTCTTGTAGGATTAATATTTTTAATTGATGGGTGTTTTAATGGTGAAGAATATGTAAGTTTAGGTGCAAAAAGATTGTTGGATACTCAAAAATTTTGCAAAACAAAACTAAATGCTCAATACAAAACTGAAAAACGATTTTGGCGGGAGTTTGTGAATCGATTAGAATTTTTTGATGATAAAAATCATGTGTTAAAATCAATAATAAATTCAACTAAAATATTATAATTTATAATACTAGTTTAATTATGCCTTAAATAGCGACGTATTTATATCCACTTCCAAATTTATCTAAATATCCAAATTTTGGTTCTAGAATATGGCCTCCCGAACAAATTATTCTATCATTACACACCATATCAAAAGCTTTTTTTCTTGATTTAAGTCCTTGCTCAACATCAATGTCAAATAGTACAGAAATATTTGGGTCAGATAACTGTAAATTAGGTGTATGTAAAACATCGCCCATTTGAACAAAACTAATATTATCATCGTCTATTCTAAAGCCACTATGTCCCGGTGTGTGTCCTGGAAGTGGTACAGAGAATACTCCAGAAATTATTTCTTGATTAGTTTTTATTGTTTTTACTCTTTCACCATAGGCTTTAATAACAGATTTGTTTAAATCAGCCATGTTTTTACCATTTACCTCAATATCTTCAAAATCATCCTTACTCCAAAAGTTTAATTCATCTTCTATGATGTTAACGGTTGCATTTGGAAAAATTGCCTCACCATCTTTGTTAATTGATCCTCCTACATGATCAGGATGTAAATGAGTAAAAAAGATGTCAGTTATATCTTCAGGTTTGACATTAGCTTTTGCAATTTCTTCATGAACAAATCCACAGGTTGGTCCAAATAAATCTCTACATCCTGAATCAACTAATAGAATTTTTTCATTTTTGAATATTAGATAAGCATTAATTTGACTGTTTGTGAGTTGATTATTTTCTTCAGAGAGTTTTTTAGTAGTTTCTTCATCTATATTAAGAAGTATTTCCTTAGGTAAAGTTAACTCTCCATCCTTTAGAGCAACTACTCTTGTTGAACCAACCATTAGTTCTTGTAAATCTGACATGTTTTACTCCTATAAAATAATATACAGTTAAATGTTAGAAAATAAAATTTTGTAATTCAATACAATTAATGTTAAAAATTTTTACAAAAACTCTAATTTGAATTCACAAAGTTGTATCACTTCGCTAGTTGGCTTATCTTCTCTAAGCCTCTTAATTCTAGGAAATCTCAATGCAACTCCAGATTTATGTCTTGTGCTAGAGTTAACAGAGTCAAAAGCAACTTCAATAACGAAAGTTTTTTCTACTTCTCTTACAGGACCAAATTTTTTAATCGTGTTGTTACGAACAAATTTATCTAAAATTTTTAATTCATTATCATTGAATCCAAAATATGCTTTTCCAATTGGAGAAAGTTGGTTTCCATCCCATAAACCAAAAGTAAAGTCAGAATAATATGAGCTTCTTTTGCCGTGACCTCTCACTGCATACATTAAAATTGCATCAACAGTTTTAGGATCTTTTTTCCATTTATACCAATGTCCTTTTGGACGACCAGAAATATAAGGGCTAGACTTTCTTTTTATCATTAAGCCTTCATGTTGTTCGTCGATAATTTCATTTTTTCTAATTGCAGTTAAATTCTTCCAACTATTAAAATTAATTATTTTTGATAAATCAAAAAATTCATTTTTGTTTTTATAATACCAATTCTCAAGTAAATTTCGTCTTTCTTCCCAATTTTTTTCTCTTAAATCATCATTGTTTAAATACAAGATATCATACAGCTTTACAAAAGCAGGGAAGTCATTAATGTGCTTCAAACTCACTTTCTTTCTATTCAATCTTTGTTGGAGTGAATTAAAATTCATAGGGATATAATTTCTTCCTACTAATAATTCTCCATCAAGTATAACCATATTTTTTTCAAGACTTTTTATTTCAGGGAATGAAAGACTAATATCATCGCCTGTACGAGAAAAAATTTTGATGTTAGAATCGTTAATAATAATTTGTACTCTTATTCCATCCCATTTCCATTCTGCAACAAAGTTATTGCAATTAAGATTTATAAAATCTTTATCTTCTAATGGATTGGCAAGCATCATAGGATTAAATGTATTTTTAAGATCAATCTCTGGGATAGGACCTGTATCACATAACCATTTAAATAAATTTTCATATGGTGGGTCAATTCCGTGCCATATTTTTTCTATATCATCTAATTTTTTTTCTCCAAATTTAGCTAATGCGGTTTTAGCTAGTCTTGATGAAACACCTATTCGCAAACCACCGCTAATTAATTTAATTAAAGCCCATCTTTCAGTCTCATTTGCAATGGAGAGAAAGCTATGAATTTTTCTTGTTGATTCATTTTTATTGATATTTTTTAAAATACCTATCATTTTTGAAATTTGAGGAAGATTACCATTCTCTTTATTAGGCCAGATTAAAGAAATAGTCTCCGCAAGATCTCCAACATAATCGTATGATAATGCAAATAACTCTTCATCGACGGTTTCTCGAACTATCTCTTTTATTTTTGAAATTGGAATATTTTTTATTTCTAGACTGTTAGTAATAATGGCAAGAGTAAAACCTCTATCTGGATCAGGGGTATTTTTAAAATAATCACATAAAACATCAACTTTTCTATTTCTAGATGAAGTTAACAATAATTTATTAATTAATTCACTAAAACTTCTCACAAATCTTCCTCATCTTCTCTTCCAGATAAGGATAGTGCTAATCCATTGATCTGATTCATTTTGCACCAATGAACTATTGCTTCTTCTCTGCCGTGAGTGACATAAACATTTTCAGCGCCCGTTAATTTTATATATTGAGTTAACTCATTCCAATCTGCATGATCAGAAATTATAAGAGGAAGTTCAACTAAGTTTTGTTTAGCTCTTTGTTTGATTGACATCCATCCAGATACCTGACAAATAATTGGATCTACGAATTTTCTAGACCATACATTTTTTATTGCAGATGGTGGAGCAAGAATAATTTCTCCATGATATTCCTTTTTATCTTTAAGGTTTGTCTTTAAAAATTTTCCTAAAAAAATTTTTTCTTCTACATAATAATTACATAATTTTTCTAATGCTCCATGTATAAAAATTTCTTTATCATATTTTTGTTGTCTTAATAAGCCTATTATTCTTTGTGCCTTTCCAAGAGCATAAACTCCGACTAGATGAGGTCTTTTTGGAAACAATTCAAGTGATCTTAAGAGTTTTTTTATTTCATTATGTTCATTTGGATGTTGAAAAACAGGCAGTCCAAAAGTAGCTTCAGTAACTAAAGTGTGACATTTTACAGGTTCAAAATTTTCACAAGTTTTGTCCTTTTTAGTTTTGTAATCTCCCGTAAAATTTATTCTTTCGCCCTTATACTCTGCTAATACTTGAACACTTCCTAATATATGTCCAGCTGGATAAAAGGTGATTTTAACATCATCAATTTTTAAAGTTTTATTTAATGTTAACTCTTGAAAATTTTGTGCACAATTTTCACCATACCTTATTTTCATAATATTTATTGTCTCTTTTGTTGCTAAGACATTTTTATGACCTGGTTTGGCATGATCAGCATGTCCATGGGTTATAATTGCATTTTCCACTGGCTTAGAGGGATCAATATATGTATTGATTGGAGATATATATAAATTTTCATTAATCCATTTCATTATAGTAATATATAATAATGTCAGATATTTTAAAGATTGAACCTATTGATAATTGGTTGAAAAAAAATAATTGGTCCTTTTACAATCATCAAGTTGAAACCGTAAAATTATCTGAGAATGGTTTTGATGTTTTACTTGTTGCACCTACTGGAGGTGGTAAAACTCTAGCTGGTTTTTTACCGTCACTAAATGACTTAATTAATAATAAATCAGAAAAAAATAAGCTACATACACTATATATATCTCCCCTCAAGGCACTTACAATCGATGTTCATAGAAATTTAACTAGTCCTATCGAAGATCAGGGTTTGGATATAAGAGTTGAAACTAGAACAGGTGATACTTCAGCTTACAAAAAAAATAGACAAAAGATTTTACCTCCTCATATGCTCATGACCACCCCTGAATCATTAGCTTTATTATTGTCAAATAAGGAATCAAAAGATTATTTTAAGGATCTAAAATACTTAATTATTGATGAAATACATGTTTTAGTTAATTCAAAACGAGGTGATTTACTATCGCTAAATTTATCTAGAATTCATTCAATTAGTCCAGATTGCAAAAGAATAGGTTTGTCTGCAACGGTAAAAAATAAAGAAACTGTATTAAAATTTTTAACTTCAAAAAATAAGGCAAAAATTTTAAACATTAAAGAAACATCTCTTCCCAAAATAGAAATTTTAGAAACAAAAACTAGGGTTCCATGGTCTGGTCATATGGCAAGTTACGCAATTAAGGATATATATCAAAAAATACAAAAATCGTCATTAACGATTGTTTTTGTTAACACAAGAGCACAAGCAGAATTAGTTTTTAATAAACTATGGCAAGAGAATGATAACAATTTAAGAATTGCTATCCATCATGGAAGTTTAGAAAAAGAGATTAGAAGGAAAGTAGAAAACTTAATGTCTTTAGGAAAAATCGACTGTGTAGTGGCAACAAGTTCCTTAGATCTTGGAATTGATTGGGGAGGCGTTGATTTAGTTATTCAAATTGGTTCACCAAAAGGTATTTCAAGATTTTTACAACGTATAGGAAGGAGCAATCATAAATTTGATGAACCTTCAAACGCAATTTTAGTACCATCAAATAGATTTGAATATTTAGAATGTTTATCTGCAATAAATTCAATTCAAAATAAGTTATTAGATGAAACTAGAGAAAAAAAAGGAAGTTTAGATGTACTTGCTCAGCATGTTTTAGGTGTTGCGTGCAGTGAACCATTTCAAGTTGATGATTTGTATAATCAAGTCATAAATGCATGGCCATATAGAAATTTAACAAAAACAAAGTTTCTTGAAGTTGTCGAGTTTGTTAAAAATGGTGGGTATTCTCTAAAACATTATGAACAATATTCTAAGATAGGACTTAATAAAGATAAATTGTACGCAATTAATAATAAAAGTGTACGAAATAGATATAAATTAAATGTAGGTACTATAGTTGAATCTTATATGCTTAAAGTTAAATTAGGAAATAAAACTCTAGGTCAAGTAGAAGAATGGTTTATAGAAGGATTGAATGAAGGAGATACTTTTTTATTTGGTGGTAGAGTTTTAGAATATCAAAATATTTCAAATAATAATGTAATTGTAAAATCTACAAGTCATACACATCCAAAAATTCCTTCTTACGCTGGAGGAAGATTACCTCTAAGTACAGAACTTTCAATTGAAGTAAGAAAATTATTGAGTAAAAAACAATTTTGGAAAAATTTTCCAAATCAAATTAATGAATGGTTAAAATTACAATCTAAATTTTCAAATTTACCATCTTTAAATGGACTTTTAGTTGAAACTTTTCCTCGTTTAATGAGTGGTAAAAAAAGATTTTTTTTGATTTGCTATACTTTCGAGGGAAGGAACGCTAATCAAACACTTGGTTTTTTAATATCAAAAAAAATGCTACGTATCGGTTATAAACCTATAAGTTTTGTTGCCACAGATTATGCTTTAGCAATATGGTCAATTAATGAGGTAAAAGATGTAAACATTGTTCTAAATGAAGATCTTATGTTAGATGATTTATATGAATGGTTAGAAGAAACACCATTATTGAAGAAAAATTTTAGAGATGCCGCTATTATTTCAGGATTGATAGAGCGATCAATACCTGGGCAGAAAAAAACTGGTAAACAGGTTTTATTTAACTCTGATTTAATTTTCAATGTTCTTAAAAAACATGAGCCAAAACATCTTTTATTAGAAGTTGCAAGAGAAGATTCTTATCGAGGGCTAATAGATTTAGATAGATTAAGTGAATTTTTGAAAAGAATTGAAAAAAATATTACTCATAAAAAACTAAATAGAATTTCACCATTAGCAGTTCCACTAATATTAGAAATAAACAGACAAACTATTGATAAATCTGAAATGGAAGAATACTTCCTTGAAGAACTTGAAAATGAAATGTTAAGTGAAGTTGGTTTGAATTGAAGTTAATAAATTTCAATAATCATAAATTTCAAATTAGTAAAGAGGGCATCTTATTTTGGCTTGATAAACAAATTGCAATAATTGCAGATTTACACCTTGAAAAAGGAAGTAGTTTTGGTCCTTCTGGTCAATTTTTACCACCTTATGATAGCGAAGAAACTCTAAAAAAAATTTTAAAAACAATTAAAGACCATAAGATAAAAAAAATTATCCTTCTAGGTGATACTTTTCATGATAAGAATGCAATAAGTAGAATGTCCGAAAAAGTAAATTTTCTTTTTAGGTCACTTATAGAAAAATACGAAGTTATTTTTATTCTTGGCAATCATGAAAGTAAGTTTGAAATTGGCCAAATAAATTTTTTAAATGAATACGTTATTGATGACATACACTTCATTCATGAAGCTTTACAAACAAGTGTATTTCAAATATCAGGGCATTTTCATCCAGTAGCTACTGTAAAATCAAATATTAAAAAAATTACAGCAAAATGTTTGTTACATACAAATAACCACATCATTTTGCCTTCTTTCGGTCAATACACTGGTGGTTTAAATATAACTAATCCGGCCTTGAAACCATTTGTAAATAATGAATCTAAAATTTATATGTTTACAAAAAAGTCTATTTACAAATTTACAATTAAAGAAATTGAAATTTAGTATTTATGACTTTGGTATCATTTTTGCATCTTGATATTTAATTATTTTTATGGAGATTTGAAATGTATGGTATCAAGATCTGGTCCTCTGAAAAAGATAATGATTGGTATTTGTTAAGAGATATGAATGACGGGGTTGTTCATGTTTGGGACAAAAAAGAAGAAGTTGAAAGAGTACAAAATAATTTAAGTTGTAGAAGGTCAGCTATTACTAAAATTATGTCAAGCGTGATAATTGATAGAGCTTTAAATAAACGTAAAGAAGAAGAAAATTTAAAATATTTTTTAAAATAAAATTTAATTTTCTGTTTCAGAGTGTTTTTGTGTTAAGTATTCTACTATGATAATTATTAGGCAAAACATATTAGGTGCTACTACAATTTCTAGCCTTGTTATTTTTTCTATTTTATTAAGTCATTTTTTATCTTCCATAAATATATTAATTTCATCTGCCTTCTTATGTATTTTTTTTGGTTTAATAGTAGGAAATATTTTTTCTTTAAAAAAGATTGAACCATTTGCAAATTTTTGTTTAAAAAAACTTCTAAGAATTGGAATAGCTCTTCTTGGCTTAAGCTTAAGCTTAAATGAACTCTTCAATTATGGCTTAACAGCATTTTTTTTAATTATCATTAACATTATTACAGCTTTTCTGATTATAAAATACCTATGCAATTTGTTTAAAATGCCTAATGTTCTAGGTTATTTGATTACTATGGGAACTTGCATTTGTGGTGTGACTGCAGTTATAGCTACCTCTTCGATTATGAAGACTGATAAAGATCAAACCAGCTACGCAGTAGGTGTTGTTACATTATTTGGAATTATTGCTGTTTTTTTCTATCCATACGTAGCAAACTATTATTTTCATTTTTCACCAGATCTTGCAGGTATTTTTCTTGGCACAGCAATTCATGACA